>DATEND010000056.1:0-16538 GCA_035275245.1 Candidatus Eiseniibacteriota bacterium | reverse complement strand
CAGGCGAGCGCTGACTCCGCGGTCATCACGCTCCGCACCGTTGAATTCAGCGGGCATCGCTATGTGGTCGACGCCGACTTCGGCCTCGCGCACCGCGTGCCGCTCATGATCCACGGCAACGCCCGCATGTTCCTCTCGATCATCCACGCCATCGGCGAGGATCTGAGCGGTGGACCTGTGGCAAAGCTGGAGGCGTACGGGTACAGCCGGAAAGGCAAAGGGGTCATGACCGTGCCGTCGATGCGGGTGGGCGGAAGGGCATACGCGAATCTGCGCGACGTCCCCGTTTTCGACTTCACGGAAGCGGGCGACACGGTGGTTCAGGGAATGCTGGGCATCCCCTTCCTCGTCTCGTCGGGAGCGGTCGTCGACTTCTCGAAAGACGCGTTGCGTCTCGGCGGCCGCCCCGAGGACAGACCCGCGAAGCTGCTGCTCGCGGCCGGGTATAGAGCCGCGAAGCTCACGATCAGCAGGGGCAACCGCGCGACGTTGCGCGCCTACTTCCCCTCGCTCGGACGCGCGATCCCGATTTCACCGTCGACCGTCTCATCGGCGCTCACGCTTCACCATCCGCTCTTTGCGGGTAGGGTCCCGATGCGACCGGCGGCCTTGCCCGACCAGAGCCCCAGCGGCACCAGGCCGGATGTACATCTGTGCGATCGAGTCGACTTCGAGATCGAGGGGCCGTGCTCCACACCCCGGCCTCGTTTGAAGACTTGGCGGAGTACGGCGCCGTGCCGGAGTCCGACCTCGAGACCTTCGGGATGCTCGGCTATGACTGGATGAAGGAGCACCAAGCAATCATTGACTACGCGAGTCGATACCTGTACTTCAAGCCATGACCATCCCCCGACCACGCACGGAGGAGCCGCCATGTCCCAGCCGTTCCACTTCTCGTTCCACGTCCTCGATCTCGCATCGACCCGCCGTTTCTACGGCGAGCTCCTTGGCTGCCACGAAGGGCGGAGCACGGCCGATTGGGTCGACTTCGACTTCTTCGGCAACCAGATCTCCTGCCACGTGACGGGGCCGGTCGCCGTGACGCACGACACGGGAAAGGTCGAGGACCTTGCGGTACCGATGCCCCACTTCGGCGCCATCCTCGAGTGGGCCCAATTCCACCAGGCGGCGGAGCGGATCCGGAACGCGGGAATGCCCTTCATCATCGAGCCGCGTGTCCGGTTCCAGGGGGAGCCGGGCGAGCAGGTGACGATGTTCCTCCGAGACCCGAGTGGGAACGCCCTCGAGTTCAAGGCCTTCAAGCGGCCCGAGCACGTCTTCACGAAATAGCGGACCGGCCATGAGCCTCCCGAAACGCGCGGCGGTCGTCGTGATCGGCGGCGGCGTCATCGGCGCGAGCGTGGCGCACCATCTGACCGCGCGCGGCGTCCGCGACGTCGTCGTTCTCGATCGCGCCGATCGGCCTGGGCTCGGGAGCACGGGAAAGGCGACCGGCGGTTTCCGCGCGCAATACGGCACGGCGATCAACGTACGGCTTTCCCTTCTGGCCCGCGAATCGCTGGCGCGCTTCGAGGAGGAGACCGGAGTCGACCCCGGCTACGAGCGGGCGGGCTACCTTTGGCTCGCGACGAGCCCCGCTGCCCTTTCGGCGCTCCGCGACGCGAACCGAATGCAACGAGCCGAGGGACTCCTCGAGGCGGCGATGGTTTCGCCGGAGGAGATCGCTCGGATCAATCCCTTCGTCGCGCTCGACGGCGTCGTGGGGGGCGCATTCTGCCCCGCGGACGGATTCGTCCGGCCGCTCGCGATGCTCGAGGGCTATCTCGCCGCGGCGGAACGAGGCGGCGCGCGCACGGTGTGGGGCGCCGACGTCGTGGGAATGCGCGTCGACTCCGGCGGCGGTCGTGTCCGTGCCGTCGTGTGCACCCGTGGAGCGATCGAGTGCGGTGCCGTCGTGAACGCGGCCGGGGCGTGGGCGAAGACGGTGGCCGCGATGGGCGGCGTCGCGTTGCCGGTCGAGCCGTTACGTCGCCAGGTTCTCCCCACGGGCCCGACCGACGCACTCCCCGCCTCGATGCCGATGACCATCTGGGCGGACGACGGCTATCACCTTCGAGTGCGCGACGGCCGGGCGCTCCTCCTCTGGCCCTCCCCCGGCTCGCCTGGGCGCCCCTTCGAGACGGCGGTCGATCCGGAGTGGATGAAGGAGGTGGAGGCGGCCACCCGACGCCGCGTGCCGGCGCTGGCCGGAGTCGCGGTCGACCGCGCCGCCGCCTGGGGCGGCCTCTATGAGATCTCCCCGGACAAGCACGTCATCCTTGGGCGGTCGTCGGAGTGCGAGAACTTCTATCTCGCGAACGGCTCCTCGGGTCACGGCGTGATGCATGCCCCAGCCCTCGGGCTGTTGCTGGCGGAGATCATGGCGGCGCCGAACGGTTGCGCAGCATCGCTCGACGTGCACGCCCTCCGCCCGTCGCGCTTCGCGGAGGGCAACCCGATCGATGGCCCGGCGCTGCTCTAGGGACGCCCCACCGCAGGCCAGGAGACAGGCCCTTGACAGGCGTCGCCGTTGGGGAGATGATACTTTTCATTGCAAAGTACTTCGCATGACCCGTGCGGTCGACGACGACCAGGGCCACCAAACATCAACAAGGAGAACCCTCGCATGCGTGCGAACGTAGCGGTGAAGGCGTTCATCGTGGGTGTCGTGGCGGCGGCATTCATCGTGCCGCTCGGCATGATCTGGAGGGTGGTCAAGGACCGCTCCCGCTATCGCGATACGGTCGTCGCCGAGGTCGCGAGGAGCACGGCCCAGAGCCAGACCCTCGTCGGGCCGCTCGTCGTCGTGCGCTATCGCGAGTATATTCCCGCGGCAGTGAAAGGCGAGGCGGAGCAGATTCGAGAGGGTGTCGACGTTCTCTTGCCGGATTCGCTCCAGATCCGTTCCAATGCACGGGTCGATATGCGCCAGCGCGGGATTTACCGGGTTCCCGTGTTCCGGTCGGCGACCGGGTTCACGGCCGCCTTCACGTTGCCCCCACGGTTCGGCTCGGACAAACGCCGCTTGGTGGAGGAGCCGAGGGCCGAGGTCGTCTTCGGAATCTCCGATCCGCGCGGCATCCGCGCGATCCCGGACATGAAGCTCGACGGGGCGATCCTGGAACCGCGCCCAGGAGCCGATCTCGGCTGGCTCCGACACGGATTCAGCGCAGCGCTTCCCCCCGGCGCCGCCGGACACCGGGTCGAGCTCGACGGGACCCTCGAGCTCTTGGGCACCGATCGCCTTCTCTACCTCCCGATCGGCGGCGTCACCGACGTCGAATTGACGTCTGACTGGCCCCACCCGAGCTTCGTAGGCGCCTTCCTCCCCGACGAGCGAAGCATTTCCGCGCGTGGGTTCCGGGCACATTGGAGGCTGTCACGCTTCGCGACCGGGGTCGATGATGCCGTGGCACGCCTTCGGGACAACATGGGCCGCGGCGTCCCGATGGCCACCGACGCCGGCGGCGGGGCTTCGGCGTTCCCCAACTCCGACCTCGGCGTTCGTTTCGTTCAACCGGTGGACGTGTACGTGCAATCCGAGCGCGCGGTGAAGTACGGCTTCCTGTTCGTCTTCCTGACCTTCGTAACGTTCTTTCTCTTCGAGGTCCTGCGCCGGATGGCCGTCCACCCGATTCAGTACGCACTGTGTGGGGCCGCGGTCGCCCTGTTCTTCCTGCTGCTCGTCTCCCTCTCCGAGCATCTGCCGTTCGCGGCCGCGTACCTGATCGCGAGCGGCGCGTGCGTTGGGCTCGCCGCGTTCTATGTAGGGCACGTTCTGCGGAGCGTGGTGCGGGGAGCCGTCTTCTGCGGGTTGCTCGGGGCGCTGTATGCCTTCCTCTATATCATTTTGCAGACGGAGGACTATGCCCTGCTCCTTGGCGCCCTACTCCTGTTCGCTGCACTCGCGATCGTGATGATCATCACGCGGCGCGTCGACTGGTATCGACTGTCGGAATCGCCCCCGAACACCCCGGCGGGACCGGCATGAGTGCCCGCGAGGCCTCTGCCTAAGCCGGCAGCTCGAGCGTCATACAGACGCTGTTCGGATCCTCGCGGTACTGAGCGAAGGGCGGGCACACGCGGAAGCCATAGCGGTGGTAGAGAGCGCGCGCCGGGGCAAAGCCCTCCATCGTTCCCGTTTCGAGGCTGACGCGCCGATAGGACCGGGCCTTGGCTTCCTCGAGGATGCCCTCGAGGAGGCGAGCGGCCACGCCCTTGCCGCGATGCGCCGCGGCGGTGTGCATGGACTTGATCTCCCCGTGATCGGGCGCGAGCTCCTTGAGCGCCCCGCACCCCACGAGGGTCTCGCCCAACCACACGCTCCAGAATGTGATCTCGGGTGCCCGCAGCCGGTCGAGGTCGAGCGCGTGGATGCTCTCGGGCGGCGAGTGGCGGGCCGCGTGGTCGAGGTGGGCCCGCAGCAATGCGGCGACTTCCGGCCCCTTGAGATCGTCCCTCCGGATGAGGAATTTCAGGCTACTCATTCTCGATACAGCCACGCCAGGTACTGATCCTTGTCCTTCTCGATGATCTTGTTCTGTTCCGCTTCGGATAGTTTCTCGATGTGGAACATCTTCTTGATCCAGTTCGGGTATTCCGCTTCCCCGAGTAGCTCCCTGTAGTAGCCGGACGCCTCGGCAAGATTGCCTTTCAACTTCTCGATATTGCCGCCCGCGCACTTCAGGCACGCAAGGATCACGCGCGGCTTCTCGATTACTTCGACCTGTTGGATGATCGCCCGAATCTCTTCGTGCGTTTCAGGCGGCAGGTCTCGCCGAACGACCCGCTCCACATCCGCTTCCGAAACCGTGGGAGTGAACTGTTCCATGACCGCCCCCCTTACGGGGCCAGCCTAGCCCAAAACTGTCGGGTGGGCTACGGTCGCAGTTCCGCCCCGGTCGGCCCGCTCCCTCCAGCGATGTTCGTTCAAGCCGACCACGAGGAGCCAAAGCGTCAGCGACAACTCTCCAATGATGCCGTGGAGCAGATTGTAGGGACGCAGAATGTTTACTGAATCCGCGACGAAACTGGGGAGTTGAACGTAGGGACGCAGCATTTCCGCGACGAGGGGGTCCCGCGAACGTCAGCCAACCGAGGCGCGCGTTCGCGGCTTCGCGCTCGAGCTCGCTGCGTTCCAGCTCGAAGGCCAGCGCCTGATGACGCGCCAGCATGGCATGAGGATAGTTCAGACTCGCGGGGGGCGCCGCTAGTCGATCACGATCCCCGTCACCGAGGCTCGGGCGTGAGCCCTACGATGTGGCGCCGGGACTCTTTGCCAGCTTTTTCTCGATGCAACGGACAACCTCGTCCACCGTAACCGGCTTGGCGAGGTACGTCTGCCCGCCGATGACGTCGCCCTTGACCCGGGTCGTCTCCTTCGACACGCCCGCCGTTAGGAATACGATCGGCACGCCCTTGAGCGTCGGATCGCTCTGGATCTTCGCAGCGACTTCGCCGCCGTCGACGTCGGGCATGATCACATCGAGGAAGATCAAATTCGGTAAGAAGTCGCGGGCAACGGTGACGGCGTATGCCCCGTTGTTCTCCACCATCACCTTGAAGCCTCGACGTTCGAGATTCAGCTTCAGCATTCGCGTGAAGCTCGGCTCGTCGTCGACCAAGAGAATTCGGATCTTATCCATCGGCCTTGACCTCCTTGGATCGGATGCTCCGCAATACGACGGTAGCTCGCGCGCCTCCGCCGCCTTCCTTGTTCGCGATTCGAATCGTACCTCCGTGCAGCGCCACGATGGACTTGCAAACGGCCAGCCCCAGCCCCGTTCCCTTGCCCGGAGGTTTTGTCGTGAAGAATGGATCGAAGAGACGAACACGGCAGTTCGGGTCGATGCCGGTACCGGTGTCTTCGATCTCCACGGCGATGACGCCCAGCCCCATCCGAAACTGGTCCGTCTTCCGGACGCCCACTTCGTTCCCGACCTCCGTCAGCCGTTCGCGTCGGGTTCGTACGATCAGAGTTCCCCCGTCCGGCATCGCGTCGATCGCGTTGATCATCAGATTCACGAAGACCTGCTCGATCTTGTTCCGGTCCAGCATGGCCGGCGGGAGACCGTCCTCGAACTCCTCGACCACCAGCACATGCGCCTTGGTGAGCGCGTGCCGGACGAGCTCGAGCGCCTTTGCGAGAACCCGATTCACGTCTTCCGTGACCGGGGAAAGCTCCGTTGCCGTCGAGAAATCGAGTAGCCCGCGGATCACCGAGTCCGCCCGCTTCACCGCGTCCCGAGCATCCGTCAGAGCGGCTGTGGTGTCTTCGTCGGGCGAAGCGATCGTGTCCGCGAGGTAGTCGATCGCGAACATGATCACCGCAAGCGGGTTCTTGACCTCGTGTGCGACCCCAGCGGCGAGCCGGCCGATCGATTCGAGCTTTGCCGCCTGGACGAGCTGGAGCTGCGCGCTCTTCGTCTCCTCATGGGATTGGCGGAGCGCGAGGAGTGCTTTCCGGAGCAGCATCTCGCGCTCGGTCAGTTTGGCGCTGTTTTGTTCCGCCGCCGTTTCCGCTCGCCGGATCGCCGTGACCTCGCGCATGAGGGCCAGCGCGCCCGTGACGTGTCCATGTTCGTCCCGGGTCGGAGCGGTCGAGAGCACGACATCGATCGAAACTCCGTCGCTTCGGACCAGAACCGCCTCGAATTCCTCGATCGCGCTACCGCGCGCGATCGCCGGGTATATCGCCGACAGCTCGTGAAGCCGGTCGGTCGGGACCAACGTGGACAACGGCCTTCCTACGATCGCCTCGGCCGAATAGCCGTACATTCGCTCCGCACCCTTGTTCCAACCAACGATGATCCAATCCGTGGAGATCGCCAGGATCCCGTCTCGCGACAGGCTCAGGATCGCATCGAACCAGGAGCGCGCCGCCGTTTCTGCGAGACCGGAATGCGGGGGCTCGACCGGGGGCTTCGTGATCACTTCGTTCACCCCCTTAGGCGCCGATTTCCGACAGGGCCTTCTCTTCGTTGGGATCGACCGGTAGATACCGATCGAGATTGAGCAACTTGATGACGGTCGCGACCGCGGGGGAAGGAGCGACGATGCGAACGGCCCCGGCCTGCTCCTGAAATTGTTCGACCAGCACGAGAAGCGCCCCGACTCCGCTCGAGCCTAGGAACGAAATTTCGGAGAGATTCAGGATCAGGTTCTGGCCGTTCGCCTGGACCTCGGCCGACCGCCGCAAGAGAGTCGGCGAGGTCTTGACGTCCAGGCGACCCTTGAGCCGTAGCACCGCGGCCCGTCCCCCGCCGTCCGCCTCCGAGATGACCAAATCACCATTCATGGACCCCCCTCCTCCCGAGCATCGGCAGTTCTGCCGCGAACTAAAGAGCCCTGGAAGTTGATAACTCCCAAGGCGTTAGTGTTGGACTGCCGGCGTCCAGACGGTTAGAATGAACGGGCCTGATCGGCAGGCGGAATCGCGGAAAGGATGGCCCCTAAAATGGCTCGCTCCAATGGAATGATATATCGGCGCCTGCTCCTCTTGCTTGCCGCCCTCGCCCTCACGACGGCGGCATGCGGAAGCTCGGGACCGGCTGCAAACGAAGTAGCAAACAGTCTTCGCGGACAGGTTCAAAACCTGACCAAGTCGACCGCAGTTCGCGGCGATCGGATGTGGCAGGCGGAGGCGGTCCGCCGTTTCTATGAAGCACGGCAGTTCAAGCCCGCGTGGCGCGGTGACCGCACGACGCAGACCGTCGCTGCGATCCGAGCCATCGAGCAAGATGGCCTCACGCCGTCGGATTACCACCTCGCGGCACTCGATCGGCTGATCAAGGAGCGCGAGAAAGCGACGACCCCGGCGCTCGAGGCGGATGTCGACATCCTCGTCACCGATGCAATCCTGGCCATGATCGATCATGTCCGGTACGGCCGCGTACGACCCGTCTCGCTGAATCCCGCCTGGAACGCGGACCCGCGTGAGGATGCGCCGCCCCTCGAGAAGGAGGCAGAGCGGATCGCCTCGGCGAATTCCGTCAGCGATGCGATCGCCGGCGTAAGGCCGAATCACTTCATCTACCGCGGACTCGTCGGAGCGCTCGCGAAACTGCGCGAGATCTCGGCCAAGGGCGGATGGCCCACGGTGACGCGCGGCAAGTCGATCAAGCCCGGCGCGACCGATCCGCGGATTCCGGCCGTTCGCGCGCGGCTCGCGGTTTCAGGGGAGGCGGGCGCCCCGTCTCAGTCCACGGCGTACGATTCTGGGCTTCGCAAGTCGGTCGAGTTGTTTCAAGCGCGGCACCGGCTCGAACCCAACGGGATCATCGACAAGGACACGATCGATGCCATGAACGTGTCCTCGACTCAGCGCGCGGGCCAGGTTCGCGTCAATCTCGAACGCGCTCGGTGGGTGCTCGGCGGGCTGGGCGACGAGTTCCTTCTCGTCAATCTCCCCGCGTACAAGGCCTACCTGATTCGCGGCGGGCGAAACGACTGGGAGGCTCGGACCCAAATCGGAGAGGAAGGGTGGAAGACCCCTTCCTTCTCAGCCACCATGAGGACGATCGTGTTCAATCCGGACTGGACGGTCCCGGGGACGATCATCGCAGAGGAGCTGGCAGGAGAGGTGCGGAAGGACGGGGCCTATCTCGCGAAGAAGGGCCTCGTGGTCCTCGACAAGGACGGCCAGGAGGTAGATCCGAGTTCGGTCGACTGGGGAAACGCGGCCTCGGGCGATTTCCCCTACACCCTGCGTCAGCCGCCCGGTACGGACAACGCCTTAGGCCGCGTGAAATTCTTGTTCCCGAACAAGTACTCGATCTACCTGCACGACACGCCGAGCCGGACGAATTTCGAGGCGGAGAAGCGCACGTTCAGCCATGGATGCATCCGACTCGAGAAGCCGCTCGAGCTCGCGACGCTGCTACTCGCCGGCCAGTGGGATCGTGGGAAGATCGATCAGGCTATCGCGAGCGGCACCACCGAGAATGTGGAGCTGACGCATCCCCTGCCGGTTCTGATCGTGTACTGGACGGTGAGCGTCGGCGCCTCGGGCGAAATCCGATACATGCGGGACGTGTACGACCAGGATCAGAAGGTGTTCGCCGCCCTCAATCGGGGCCGCTGAGCGGCTTCGACGCGCTGGTTACCAGCGGGCGCGCTTGCCGCGAGCGTCGATGTGCACGAACGGCCCATGCGCGGAGTTCGCCGGGTAGGCGGAGAGTCCGCCCACGAGGTCCGGGTGTTCCGCCTCGACGCCCTCGGCCACCGCGAAGAGCACACGCGCGTCGCGGATCGTGGTTTTCCCGTCGCCGTCTAGGTCGTCCATCCTCCCGTCGCCATTCGCATCGACGAACACGTCAGCCGCGTCGCCATACATGTGGCGGCTCTGGCTGGCGCGGCCGCCCTTCGCACCGACGCCCTTCTCGTTGTACTGCGGCGTGCGAAAGCCGGACATGACGTGGAGCCGGCTCGGCAGCCCCCTGCGTTCCAACCCCTGACCGACAAGCTCCAGCTTGTCCAGGAGCGCCGGACGTAGCACCAGCACCTTGGGCCACACGTCCTGCTGGTCGTGCGTCAAGAAGTCATGCAGGCGAAAACGCTTCGAGACGGGCGTGGCCCTGTTCTCGGGCGTCACGGCGATGAACCCCGGAGGCGGGGCGTAGCGCGCGTCGCGAGCCGCAAGTCCGCTCGTGGGCCACTTGCCGACGCGGTAGCCGTCGAGCCGCGCACCCTGGATCGCATCGAAGGGCGCCAGGGTCACGACCACGAGCGAATCCCCGTCCGGGGCGCGAAGCCCCAGCGAGTGCACGCCGGGCTCGGCCAGCGCGATTCCCGTGATAAGCGGTTGAAGCGCGGTGTCCGCGAAGGACGTCGGCGTCCCGATCAGGGCCCGCAAATTGCCGCTCCTGCCCAGCACGTCCGCGGGGAACGAGATTGCGTCCTCGCGCACGGCCGGGCTGTACTGCAAGGAGGTGCCTTGGAGCGTCGGCGTCGCCGCGGGTACCGCGAACAGCAAGATCACCGCGCAGGTGAGCCCTAGGATTTGTAGGATCTTTTTCAAGTGGTTTCCCCCTCACGTTCACACCGAAGTCGTCCCGCGGTTCCGGTGCCTTTTGTCGTCGAAAGGCCGTGCGCTGAAAGGAATTGTGTGAATTCTGCGCTTCTTCGAAGAAGAAACTGCAACTTCAAGGCCACTGGCACGGGAGAATCTCGGGGGCCGTAACGCTAAGTCGCACATTGCGATAGGGGTGCTGTAGCCGACCCGCGATTTCGGCGCCTGTGGCGGCACGTCCACAGGTGCCGAAGGGGCGCCTAGGCCCATTTGTTTGGGATGCCTAACTTGACCCCGCGGATCAGAAATATGGATCAATCGTCGTGGATGATCGCGTCGACTTCGATTTCGACGAGCCACTCGGGATTGATGAAGCGGCTAACCTGCAGGACCGTATCGACCGGTCGTATGTCCTTGAAGAACTCGCCGCGAACTTTGGCTACTTCGGACCAGTCCTCGATCCGGGTCAGCAGGGTTCTCGTCCGAACGACGTGTTCAAGCTTCGCGCCCGCGGTCTCCAGAGCCGCCCGGATGATCTCCAGACATCGCCGGGTTTGGGCGGCGGGATCGCCGACGCCCACCGTCGTCCCGTCGGCGCCAATCGGCGCCGTGCCGCCGACGGACACCGTGGCACCGACTCTTACGGCGCGTGAGAAACCCACGATCGGGGCGTAGGGACTATCGCTCGCCACGAGCGTGCGTCGCAGGGTTGGAACTCCCTTAGGCATGCGGGGCAGCGTATCATGGGTGGGCACACGGCACACGCGGCTACGAACGGAAGGCACGACTCCATGGCGAAGCGCGTCGATCTCTTCGAGAACACCTATAAGCACTTCACCGACGAGGTACTGGGCGCGATCCGAAAGGATACGTTTGGCACCGATATTGGGCAAAATAGCTGGCTCACCGTCGACGAGTACGAGCGCCTCTTGCCGCTGCTGAATCTCTCGAGCGACAGCCACGTTCTAGAGGTCGCCAGCGGCTCGGGCGGCCCTTCCCTCTACCTGGCACAAACGATCGGGTGCCGCGTGACGGGGATCGACGCCAACGAGAACGGTGTAGCCACGGCTTCGGAAATGGCCGCAAAAGAGGGCTTCGCCCAGCGCGTTCAATTCAGCGTCGCGGACGCCAACGCCGCCCTGCCTTTCGGCGAGGTCGCCTTCGATGCCCTGCTTTGCATCGATTCGATGAACCACTTCCCGAACCGACTTTCCGTGCTGCGGGAATGGTGCCGCGTTCTCCGTCCTGGCGGCCGCGCGCTGTTCACGGATCCCGTCGTCGTTACAGGACCGGTCACGAACGACGAGCTGACGCAGCGGAGCTCGGTTGGCTTGTTTCTCTTCGTGCCGCCGGGAATCAACGAAGAGATGATCGCGGAAGCCGGCTTCCGGCTAATTCGCCAAGAAGACGTCACCGACAACGCCGCCCGGGTCTCGAACCGGTGGCATCAGGCGCGGCACATTCGCCGGGATGACCTGCTCCGCATCGAGGGTGAGGAACGATTCGAGGGCCTCCAACGGTTCTTCGAAACCGTGCACCAGCTCACGAGAGAGAAACGGCTCTCCAGAATCGCCTACGTGGTGGAGAAACCTCAGACTTGAGGAGACCTGCCGACGGGCCGGGTTATCACCGCTGCGACACCGGAGCGGTCGAGAGCGCCTCGGCGACGGGGGTGCGGGCGCGAATGCGCGCGCGCTCGGCGACGAGCGCATCGCCGACAAGGATGAGGGCGATCGGCGCCATGTAGTCGGCACCGCGTTCGATGAACTCCCACCAGTATGCACCCGACGCGGGGTGAAGGAGCCCCATCATTACCTTGTAAACGCACACGAAGACGAGGAGCGTCCGGAAGGGCTTGATGAGAACCGCCGCGGCGAGCGCCAACTCGAACCAGCCGATAGCCACGGCGAGCGGAATTCCCTCGACACTGGAGGGCAGCCCGACCTTCGCGTACATCTCGAGAAGTCCGGCCTTCCGTTGAAACACGCCGAGCCCCGCGTGGCCGATCAGGGCCAACGCGATGGCTATCCTCAGAATTGACCCGGAGAGTCGGAGGCGTTCCGCCGTGACCGGCCCGTGTGCGATCGGCTCGACCCATTCGCGAAGAGTTCGAGGCCACGGGAGCACCGCGAGGAACGCGAGCGGGATGCCGTAGTTTCCGGCGCGCACCCAGAACTCCCACATGCCGAGGCCCGTCAATGGCCGGAGCGACGCGGTCCATAGGCACCACATTGCCGCCCACAGGAACACGAAGGGGCGAGGCGAAGCGAGCGCGAGTGCCGCAACCGTGAGGTCGAGGAGACCGATCCACGGAAGTACGTGGAGAGCGACGTCGCTCGGAACTCCTACGACGCCGAAGAAGTTTGCCCATTCCGGCTTCGCCATGATGGCGAACGAGCCGTGCCCTAAGAAGCACGCGAACACGCCGATACGAAGAACCCAGTGGAGACTGGAGGCGGTGTGGCCCGTGTCCGGGGCGAGCGGTTCGTTGTGGGTCGTCGCGTTCATGCCTAAATCCTAGAACCCGGCTGGCGGGCAAGACGTTCCCGCGCGCTCCGGGCTACTTCACGCCCCAGGGACGGGGAGGGAGACCCGTGGGCCTCCCTCCCGCCTGGGAACCTATCGATTCAAGCCGCTATTCGCCCTTCTTCAACAGCCGCCGGCGTTCGCGTTCCTTCGTCAGTTCCTCGGTGTTCAGCACCTTGAACTCGACGCGGCGGTTCTTTGCCATGCCTTCGATGGTCTTGTTGCTCGCGACCGGCTTGCTCTCCCCGTAACCCTTCGCCTGGTACTGCTCGCGGTTGATCTGCGGAAACTTGGAGAGCAGGTAGTCCAGCACCGCCTGGGCCCGCTTCTCGGAAAGATCCTGGTTGTAGGCGGTCGATCCGCGCCAGTCGCAGTGCCCCCCGACCTCGATCGTCAGCCTCGGCCACTGGATCAACGTGGTGCCGATGCCGTCGAGGACCGGCTGGGACTCCGGAAGGATGTCCCACTTCGCGGTTTCGAAGTGGATCTCGCGGGTCGTGATCACTCCCTTGTCGAGAAGTTCGCGGTCGCGCTCGGTGAGCTCGATCGGGCAGCCATCGGAGTCGACCTTCACGTCCGCCTGCGTGTTCGGGCAGAGATCCTTGTCGTCAAGGACGCCGTCCTGATCCGAGTCCATGGGGCAGCCGCGCGCGTCGACCTGAACGCCCGCTGGAGTGTTCGGGCACTGATCGAGTCCGTCCGCAACGCCATCCCTGTCCGCATCCTCGGGACATCCCGACGCATCCACCTTCGTACCTGCCGGCGTGGCGGCGCAACGATCCGCGCTGTCCGGAACGCCGTCGCCGTCCGAGTCGGCAAGGCAACCGCGCGCGTCGACCGCCGTTCCGGCGGGCGTGTCCGCGCACTGGTCGATGCCGTCCGGAACGCCGTCACCGTCCGCATCGCTGGGGCAGCCGCGCACGTCGACCGTGGCGCCCGACGGGGTGTTCGGACACTGATCGATGCCGTCCGGCACGTGATCGCCGTCCGAGTCCAGCGGACACCCGCTCGCGTCGACGAGGGCCCCGCGTGGCGTGTCGGGGCAGTTATCGGCGCTGTTGTCCACGCCGTCACGATCGGAGTCACCTCCGGACCCGCCGAGCGTGATCTGAATCCCGGCGGTGTAGAAAAGATTGTGGATTCTCTTGTCGCCGGGAGGATCCGGCGCCGGCGGCGAGTCGAAGTCCCAGAGCTTGTCGCGGATCTCGAGGCGAAGTGCCGTCTTCCGGCCGAAGCCGAGCTTGACGCCACCGCCGACCTCGAGGCCGTGCATGAACGTCTTCTGATCCGACACGTCCGACTTGATCTTCTCTTCGTGCCATCCCCCGAGCACGTATGGATTGAACGCGATCGACGGGAAGAGATTCACGATGAGGTCGGCGCCGTAGAACTGGAGGCTCTGATCCGTCTCGGGGGTGAGGCTATTGAAGGTGAAGAGCGAGTCCCCCGTTCCGTAGATCGTGTGCGACGACATCCAGGCATAGTAGCCTTCGACGCCGAGGTGCCGGCCGAAGCCGAGCCCAACGCGGCCGCCGAACATCGGACCGTTGTCGAGGTTCACGTCCTTCGCCCAATTGGCGTAGCCCCCGAATGGGGTGAGATTCAGATGCAACCCGCCCGGCTCGCTTCGCGCCGTCCCTGGCGCCAGCAAGCCCTGGATCAGAAACACCGACAGCAGGACCAACAACATTCGCAGCGGTCTCATCGTGTGCCCTCCCTTGGACAGCGTACATCGCGCCACGATCGTAATACCGGCCCCCTCCTTCAATCAGGCAGTTCCCGAGAGCCTCCGGAACAACCTGCCGATCGCCACCGCCAGGACAAGCCAGATGGCGATCAGGACGACGTTCGCCAGCGCGAATTCCCGTGGGGCGAACCCCAGCCATGTGGTGCCTGCAAACACGAGCCCCGCCGAAAGCACGTCGCCGAAGCGCACGAAGAACGTGTCGTTGGCCTGCTTCGCCTTGTATTTCGCCTCGCGACTCGTCGGAAGGTAGAGTGCATTCTTGGTCGTATTTTGCAACGAGTAGTCGAGCGAGTTCTCCGCCAGTTTCGCTCCGCGGATGAAGGCGAGAATCGGCACGAACGCCATCGCAGTGTACCCGATCAGCGCGACTGCCGGGAGGATCAAGAGCGCGACCTGGACGCCAAAGTACTTGAGCACGCGCGATACGAGAAACGCCTGAATCAACGCCGAAACCACGTTGACCATCGTTTGAAAGTTTCCGTAGAACTCGCCGATCACTTTCTTCGCGTCCATCCCGGCCACGGCTGCTTCACCGTGTGTCGAGATATACGATGCCACCACGACCTTGCCCAGGATGTACTCACCGGTCGTGTTCACAAAGTTGTAGATGAGCATGAGAAGGCCGATGAGGAGGAGATAGCGGTCGCTGAACACGAGCGCGAACCCGCTGCGCCCGCGTAAGGCCCCCTCCGCGGATGCAGCCGGCGCGGGCGCATCGGACGCGGTTCCGCCTGGGGCCGGCGCCTCCGCGGGGGGTGGTTTGGCTCGGCTTCGTTTCTCGCGAGCGTGCACCATGTTGGTCAGGATCATGCAGAGGACCAACAGGACACAGGCCCCAAGCATGAACGGGTATGGACCGTAGAGACTCACCAGCTGTCCGGTGGAGAACGAGCCGGCAATCGCACCCAAGGACGCCCCGAATCCCACGATCGCGAACAACCGTTTCCCCTGTTCGACGGTATAGACGTCGTTCGCGAAGGCCCAGAGTTGCGAGATGATCATCAGGTTGAAGATCGCGACCCAGATGAAAAACGCGACGCCGATCGGCACCGCCGTCCGGCTGAGCAGGAAGAACGCCACCAAGCACGCGACGAAGAAAAGCGTCACGCCGTTGATGAGCCGCACGCGGGACACGCGAGAGGCGAGCGCGCTGTAGGCCGGAACCAGGATGAGGAAGAGCCCGGCGATGGCGGCCGCGGAGTAGCTCTTCACCTCGGCTCCGCCCGGCACGGTCAAGATCAAAGGTTCGCGGATCGTTTTCAGCATCGAATAGGCCGCCAGCAGAAAGAAGATATTCAACATCAGGAGAAGCGCGGTGACTGCCTCGCCTCCGCGTACTTCCGCGAAGGCGCCGAGGAAGCGGTCGAGCGGTCCCTTGGCGGGCTCGTCGAGGCGTGCGGTGTCGTCTACGGAACGCGACATAGGGTTACCTCGTGGGCGGCGCCGGCGCCGTGGGGCGCTTGGCTTTGGTCGTGGTTTTGCGCTTCGGCTTCGGCTTCACGGCGGGCGGCGGTTTGGACAGGAGGCGATTGCTTACCGCGATCGAGTCCACCTCCCCGCCGGCGGGACGAGCCGGCATGGCCGCCTCGGGCTTCTCGGTTTCGGTCGGCCCCTTCGACGGTGGGATCACGATCTTTTTCTGATCGACCTTGGGAATGCCGTACCGGTCGAGGTCCACCTTCAGGTTGTCGATTTGGTACGTTTCCGCCTTCTCATCGACGGCGAAGGTAGTGATGTCGCCTCCCCCGAACCAGAAGCGAAGGTGTGTGAAGTTGAATACCTGGCTCGTGAACACGTTCTCGGGCTTCACGACGGAACCAGCCACTTTGTACGTGGCGAAGAGGCGGGCGCTCTCGCTGGGTGGCGGGATCGGATTGAGCGGCGCACCCGTCCCACCCGTCACGATCACGATGAGCGCGGCGCCCGGCCAGGTCAGAAGGGCGCGCTGATAGGAGTGTTCGTGCCCGGTCGCGAGGACGCCGATTCCGGCCTCGTGCATCGCGGAGATCATTCGCTCCCGCCGCGCAACCAGCAAGGAATCGCGTTGCCACTCCTGCCGATGCGATCCGACCGAGAAGGGCGGATGGTGCATCATTACGAGCACCGGCCCGCTGTGTTCCCGAATTCGCGCCACCATCCAGGTGATCTGCTCGTCCGAGTATTCGATCTGCGCCTTGCGCGTCCAGTGGCTTCCGTTGTTCACCATCGGGTTCGAGTCGAGGGCAATGAAGCGCACCCACCCGTCGGCCGAATCGA
>DATEND010000055.1:0-4883 GCA_035275245.1 Candidatus Eiseniibacteriota bacterium | reverse complement strand
AGTAGACGGCGAACACCACTGTCTCGTCAGAACCGTCGTTGGTCGGGATCATGACCGCAGGGCCCACGCGGAGTCGATAGGCGAGCTTGGACGGCGTGACTTCCCGGACATTGAACGCCCCCACGATCGAAAACACTTCGGGGAAAAAGGCCTCCCATTGCGTCACGTCCGCAACGATTCCGGTGGTCACCGCGGGAAACTCGTCGTCCGCGGCCAGCGGGGGCCGAACCCCGAGCTCGATGAACGCCGGCCCGGACGCCAAGTTCATCTCGAGGCCAACGTACGGGTTCCCGATCGTGCTGCTGGAAATCTCCGAGGAAAAGAATTCATCCGTGCTCTCATGGCGCACGAAGGGAAGCTCCCCGACGACGAAGATCCGGGACCCCACCGCACCACGGCCACCGAGGAAGAACGCGCCGGAGAAAAGCTCCTGGTCTATGTCCTCGATGCTCGGCCCCAGAAATTCCAGCATGAGGGTTTGGTTTCCGTCCCTGGCCATCCAGGGCGACTGGGCCGCGGCAGGGCAGGGGAGCGAAGCGATCAGAACGGCGCCCGCGGCGAGAAGAAAGAGGTATGAACGAGCGGAGCAGCTACGGCGTTCCATGGGTTGCTCCTTTCTGAAGATCCTCTACCGGAAATTTCGAATCAGCACGACGTTCTGACTCTCGGCGCCGTATGTGAAGTAGATCTTGCTCCCGTCGCGCGACCACTTCATTTCATCGATGGAGCCGGTTTCGAAATCGGTGATGGCCACCGCGTTCCGCCCGTCGGCGTCCGTGACCCAGAGGTTGTACGCGTTGCCATTCCAGGTGCGGACCAAGAGACGTCTCCCGTCGGGCGACCAGACATGTGCCTGAATGCGGCCCTCCGTGAACCGCGTAATCTCCCTGGGCGGCCCTCCGTCCAGGTCCACCCGAAAGACATTTCTGAATTCGTTCGACGCATGAAGGTAGGTCAGGCCGTTTCCGTCCGGTGCCCAAGCAGGATCGGTGATGCGCGGCGGTAGCTTGGGCCTCACGACCGGGCCGCCTCCCTTTGCGGGCATGATCTCCTCGGAAAACGCTCCCTGGCCTTCGATCTCGTGAATGGCGACATGAAGGATTCGGCTATCGTCGGGGGAAAAAATTGCGGTGTTGTTGCTGCTCCGCGCGAGGCTGTCCGGCCTGCCGCCATCCGAGGAAACGCTCCATAGCACGTCCGGCGTCTCGTTTCGCACGATGAGAATCACTCGGCCGTCCTCCGAGACATCGACGATTAGTTCCCCCTCGCCCGAAGTGAGCTGGCGTGCGTTTTCTCCGTGCGCATCGGAACGCCAAACGTGCGGCGTCACGTTTTCGTCACCCTGAACATAAATGATCCCTGTCTCGGGTCGGAACGTCGGGGTCACGGCGAACTTGCGTCCGCCCAGTAGCAATCGCTCTCCCGTCCCATCCGCACCGATCGAGAAAATCTGAACCGACCCGTCCCTCATCGTCTCGAAGAGGATGGTGCTGTCTGGACCGGGAGAGAACCACCGAACGGCGCCTTCCTCGCCGGAGCCGAACGTAATCTGACGCACCGACCGGGCGCCGGTCGGCGACGCGACCCACAGGTTCGCCTCCTCGCGAAGTCGCACCGCAGCGATGGTGCCGCCGTCCGCGGACACGCCCGCGGTGAAGTAGATGTCGGTGCCCCTCGTCAAGGGCGCGACCCGGCCGCCCGGGTAGGTCAAGGTCCAGAGCTGACCGGGCGTGAGCGTGGATTGGTCGAATGCGGCGACCACCAAGGAACGTCCATCCGGAAACCAGGCGAGATCCGTTGCCTGCACCCACGCGGATTTTCCAACCGGCTCCCGCCGTCCGTCCGCCACTCGGTAGGTGACCACGGAAGTACCAAGGGTCAGTCCGCCTCGCGATTCGATCGCAGCGATCCGCTTGCCGTCCGGGGACCAGGCCGGCTGCCCAAAGAACACCGGAAGCTCGGCGCTTGCCAAGATCCGCTCCTGACCGCGGCCGAGATCGAGAATCACAATGTCCTCACGCTTCTTGTGAGGTACACCCCGGCGAAAGCAAACCTGCTTCCCATCCGGGGAAAACGAAATCCTCGAATCGACATCATAGGCCCGCTTTCGCGGTGTTCCGCCGAGCGTGGGAATCTCGAACACCGCGGTGTACCCGTCCCGATCGGGGTCGGCGCTCCGGTAGTAAAGGTAGTTACCGTCCGGTGTGAAGACGAGGTCGGTTGGCGCGACCGCTTGGTGGGGAAGTACCTGGACGTCGCTTCCCGTGGCCACTTGGCGGACCCAGAGCGTCCGCTGTGCGCCTAGGGTTTGGGCATACGCTATGTAGCGGCCGTCAGGCGAGAGAGCCGCGCCGGTTACCCTGCCGCGATTGGAGATGGTGCTGATCTTGATGGCAGGTGCCGCGGCCTGGGTGCCGGAGTCGCCGCCTCGCCGTGCCAGAAGGACCCCCGTGACGATGAGCCCCGCCACCACGACGCCTCCCGCGAGGAGCATGGCAGGCGAAATCCGCCGGCGCGCCGGGGCCGCGGTCGCAAGCGCGGAGGATCCGCTTCCCGAACCCGAGCCCGCGGTGAGGGCATCGTACTCGTCCACGATCTCGCGCAGCTCGATGGCGAGGTCCTTCGCGGATTGGAAGCGCTGCTCCGGATTCTTGGCGAGGCAGCGGCGGATCAGTCGCCGAACTTCGGCCGGCACGTTCTTGTTGAGTTCCTCCACCGGCACCGGCTTGTCATGGAGGATCTTGTGCATCGTCTCGACGTTGGAGTCGGCAAGGAACGGCTTCCGTCGCGTCGCGGCCTCGTAGAGGATGCAACCGAACGAGAAGATGTCGGAGCGGTGATCCACGGAACTTCCGCGCACCTGCTCGGGCGACATGTACCCGACCGTCCCGACGACGGCGCCCACGCTCGTCCCGTCGCCTGCCTCGGTCAGTCCGTGCGTGACGTCGGCATCGGCCGATTCCTTCTCCGTCAGCTTCGCGAGTCCGAAATCGAGGACCTTCGCGTAGCCGTCCTTCGAGACCATGATGTTGCCCGGCTTCAGATCCCGATGGACGATCCCCGCCGCGTGCGCCTTCGCCAGACCCTCCGCGGCCTGGGCGAAGTACCCGAGCAGCGTGCGAAGGTCGGTCTTGTCGTGATGGATTTTCGTCGTCAGCGTCTCGCCGCTGACCAGCTCCATCGAAATGAAGTGGACCGAGGCCGAGCCGCTCTCCTTCGCGGACTCACCTTCCGGCGCTCGGACCTCGTCCTGGCCGATCTCGTAGATCGTGACGATGTTCGGATGGTTCAGCGAGGAGGCCGACTTCGCTTCGCGCACGAAGCGTCGCACCCGCTCCTCGCTCTTGACCAACTCGGGCGGAAGGATCTTGAGCGCGACGCTTCGCTCAAGCGTCTGATCCTGCGCCAAATAAACCTCGCCCATGCCGCCGGCGCCGAGTGGGCCGACGATGCGGTAGTGTGCGATCAGGTCCTGGGGCTGGAGGGTGCGGGCCGAAGCCATGACGGGCGATTCTACCCGGAGTGGAAGGGGCTTCGGGGAACGATTTGTGGCGGGTTATCGGGAGGCGGTCGTCTTGGTTCTCGGGCGAAGGAAGACGTGGGTCCAGTGAGTGCCGACCTTCCCGACGCCATGGTGCGTGTAGGCCGGGTCCTCGATGTTGTGCCGGTGACCCGAGCTCTTGAGCCACGCGTTCAGAACCGCCGCGCCGGTCGCGTGTCCGTAGGCGATGTTCTCCCCCATCGCCGCATAGGCGATCCCGGCGACGGCGAGCCGGTCCCGCGCACGAAGCCCGTCCGGGTTCTCATGGCTGAAGAAGTGCCGAGCCACCATGTCCTTGCTGTGCCCCCGCGCGACGCTGGCGAGCCCGCGGTGCCAGATCAGCGGCCGAAGGCCCTTCGATGCGCGGTATTCGTTCATCTCCCGGACGAAGAAGGCGATCTCTGGATCCGTTGACGCAACCGCGGGCGCAGACCGAGCGACGGTAGGCTTGCGCACGGACCCCGCCGAGCAGGCCAGCCCGAGCGAAGCGCAGAGGGCGAGCGGCGCGAGCGACCGCACCCAACCGGCGGGCCTACGAGGACGAGGAGAGATCCGGGTCATGGGGCCTCTATCGGCAGGACGCGGGCCGCAGTTTAGTGGGATTGCAACCGACCTTTGAGGTTCGCCGCGGAGAACGGACCGGGTTCGGCGATCAGCGCGCGCGCCGCGTCGACCTGCCCCCAGGTATTCCAGAGAAGCACGCCGCGCACCCGGCCCCGGGATAGGTAGTAGACGACCCCCTCGCGGAAGGGCTCCTTCCAGTCGGAGAACAATTCGCCCCGCGGATCCATTTCGCCGATCGCCTCGTACCCGAGATCGAAGAGGTCCGAGTAGAAGAAGGGGAGATGCGTGTAGGCGGCCGTGTCTCCCGCCATGGCCCGTCCGGCGGCGTGACCCATGTGCAGCGAGTTATCCTCGTGCTCGACGCGGATTCGGTCGCCGAGCGCGGGAGCCTGGAAGCTCGCGACGTCGCCCGCGGCGAACACGTCCGGGAGCGACGTTCGAAGGTGGTCATCGACCACGATTCCGTTTTCGACGGCGAGCCCCGCCGCCGACGCGAGGTCCGTGTTGGGCGTGATCCCGATTCCCGCGACCACGACATCGACGACCAATCGCAGGCCGCTCTTTCCCTCTACCGCGATCTGGGAACCGCTGTCGCTCAAGCCGGTCACCTGGACGCCGGGCCGCGCGTCGACGCCCTTCTCCCGGTAGTAGCCGACGAGGTGGTTCGCAAGTTCCTCGGGGAAGAGCCGCGCGCCGATTCCCGCGTCCGGGAAGAGGATCGTCACCTTGCAGCCCTGCATGGCGAGGGCCGCGGCGATCTCCGACCCGATGAAGCCGC
>DATEND010000054.1:0-3493 GCA_035275245.1 Candidatus Eiseniibacteriota bacterium | reverse complement strand
GATGACGCAGCCGATGAGTCCGCAGATGACGCCGAGGGGAAGTCCGAAATTGAGGCCGAGGCCGCCCTGGATCGCGGGAAGGAGTGCCAAGACCAGAATTCCGTTTCGCGCCACGCGGACGATCGAGTCGGTGACGAGGCTCGCCAGGTTCATGTTCGTCGCCGCGGCGACGGAGAACAACACGATCACGAAGGCCGCGATGAGAAGCCGCGGGACTCCGGCCTCGCGAACGAACGCGCGCGCGCGCTCGATCACGTCGCGTCCCCCTTGAGCGCGGCCGCGGCGACCTCGCCTCCCGCCATCGCCAGCCCGAAGGACGCGTCCGGCGCATCGGGCTCGAGCACGGCGGAAACGCGCCCGCGGTAGACGAGCACGATGCGGTCGCAGAGCGAGCGAAGCTCCGCCAGCTCGGACGACGTGACGATCACGGTCACACCCTCCTCGCGATTCAAGGACACGAGGATCTGGAGCACCCGCTCCTTCGCGCCGATGTCGATGCCGCGCGTGGGCTCGTTCACGAAGAGGACGCGCGGGCGGAGCGCCATCGCGCGCGCCAGGCATACCTTCTGCTGATTTCCGCCGGAGAGGCGCCGCGCTTGCTGCTCGGGGCCGGTGGTTCGGACGTCCAGCCGCTGGATCATCTCGCGCGCGTGGGCGCGCATCCCCTTTCCGTCGAGCGAGCGAAAGGCGGGAATCGGAAACGGGTGGAGGAAACGGCCGTGCGCCTCGAGCGCCGAGAGCGCGATGTTTAGTTCGATCGATTCCTCGCCGAGAAGGCCGACGCCGCGCCGGTCCTCGGAGACGAAGGCCAAGCCACGCTCCAGGGCGCCACGAGGATCGTTCAATGGAAGGGGCTCGCCCAAGAGCTTGACCGCGCCCGTCCCCGGATAGAGTCCCATGATGCCGTTCGCGATGCCCAGCTTGCCGTGGCCGGCCAGGCCGCCGATGCCCAGGATCTCGCCCCGGCGCACCTCGATCGAGACGTCCTCGACCGGCTCTCCGGGCATTCGAACGTTCAACCGATCGACCGAGAGCGCGACCTCCGAGCCGAGGTCGGTCCCACGGCGTCCCGCCGCGGCGCCTGCGGGGCGTCCCACCATCAGCTCGGCGATCCTCAAGATCGAGGTCGTCTTCGGATCGAGCCGGCCCGCAACCTCGCCGTCCCGAAGCACGGTCACCGAATCGGCGACGGCCTTGACCTCGTCCAGGCGGTGCGTGATGAAGAGGACCGCGACGCCGCGCGCGGCGAACGCGCGCATGGAGTCGAGCAGGCGTTCCGCCTCGGTCTCGGTCAGGACCGCGGTCGGCTCGTCGAAGATGATGAGCTTGAGCTGCTCCTTGTCCACCTCGCGCGCGATCTCGATGAACTGCATGTGGCCGACGGGCAGCCCCGCCACGGGGAGCCACTCGTCGATGTCGAGGCCGACCGTGTCGAGTGCCCGCCGCCCGTCGCGCCGCATCGTGGCCGTGTCGAGGAGCTCGAGCCTTCGGCCGAGGACGCGCGAGATCGGGTTCGGCTTCGAGGGCTCGCGGTTCAACTTTATGTTCTCCGCGACGCGGAAGCCGGGAAGGAGCATGAACTCCTGATGCACCATGCCGAGCCCGGCCTCCATCGCCTGGGCCGGGTTCGTAAAACGGACGGGGGCGCCGCCCAGGTGGACGGTGCCCCCGTATCCGCCGGTCTCGTGGATGACCGGCATCCCGAACAGGATGTTCATCAGCGTCGACTTGCCGGCCCCGTTCTCGCCGACGAGCGCGTGGACCTCACCTCCCTTTACGGAGAGGGAGACCCCCTTCAGGACCCGGTTGCCCTCGTACTCCTTGACGATGTCGCGGAGTTCGAGGACCGAGGTTCCGCTAGTAGTAGATGTCGCTGACAAGGAAGAGGTAGGAGTTGCCCTTCTTCTCGTCGTATTTGGCCAAGGTGATCGCGTGTCCCGCGGCGAGGCTCTCCATGTACCGCTTCACCGTCGCCGGGTCCTTGTAGTCGGCTTTGCCCTCGACCGAGTCCACCAACAAGTCGGTCATCGCGCGGATCGAGAGCATCGCCTCCGGAACCGGCCACGTGCCGAAGTGTCCGCTCATCCCGTGCTCGGCGATCACGCGCTTGTTCTCCGCGCTGATGTACTCCATGTCGCCGGCCTTGTCGGGAGGAATCGAGATCCCGAGCGCCGTCGGGTAGCCGTGGGTCGGGCTCGGGCAGCACTGCTCGGGGATGTAGCCGCCGCTCGTCAAGACCGACTTGATCATCGGATCCATCATGCCGCAGTTCGTGGAGAAGAAAGCCGTCATCGGACCGTACTGCTTGATCTCGCGCGGCACGTCCTCGAGGACGAACTGCTGCGTCGCGTTCAAGCCGCCCTCGCCCATCGGATCGGGCGCCGTGACGAAGTGGAACTTGATTCCCAGGTCCGTGGCCGCCTGCTTCATCACGTCGCGGCGGCGAGACAAGAGTTCCTGGGACATGTGACGCGGGAAGGAGTAGTGCACGAAGTCGGTGACGCCCATCTTCTTCGCGACTTCCATGATCGTACGGCCGCGCGCGAGCTGGTCGGGCTGCACCGAGACGTCCACCGCGGCGTTCACGAGCGCCGGATCCTCGTGCGGCTCGATGAAGGCGATCTTGATGTCCGGCCGCTTCTCCCGAATCTTTCGAAGCGCGGGAATGGAGCCGGGAATCGCCTGGCCGACGACGATGATCTTGACGTCCGGATCGGAGGCAAGGCCGACCAACTGGCCGATCACCGTCTCCTGCTCCTGCATGAAGTTGTCGGGATAGGTGACGTGCTTCACGTGGTCCGCGCCGTACTTCGCGATGACCGCCTGACCGCCGCGGAACTCGTCCTCGCCCTGCGAAACCGTCCCCGTCATGATCCCGATCTTGAAATCGATCTTCCGGGTGGGGGCCGACGGGGTCGCGGCCGCAGTTTGGGCCGTGCCCTTCGCGGGGTCCTGCTTTCCGCATCCCGCGACCGCCAACAAGACGAGGAGCGGTGTCGCGAGAGCGAGAAGCGTCGAAGCTCGGTGATTCGTAGGCGATTGAAGCATGGTGGGAAACCTCCACCCGCGTCTTGCGGGGCTGTTCGAATCCGGCCAACGGCACGATGGGACTGCATGGAAAGGCCCGGGAGCGGACCCTCGGCGATACTAGCGCATTCCGCTATGGTAGCCTACCCCGCTCATGTCCATCCTGATCCTGCTTTCCGCCTTCCTGGAGGGGCTTACCCTCACCCTGATCCAGGGGTTTCTTCCGCTCTACATCCGGCAGTCGCTGGGGGAGCCGCAGTTCGTGACGGTGGGGCTCGTCGTGGCCGTTCCGGCCCTGGGAACCGTGATCGCCAGCAACTTCTGGGGCGGCCTGTCCGACGTGAGCGGCCGGCTCAAGCCGATGATCCTGGTCGGACTAGCTGGGTACACCCTGGCGGTCGTCGGGGTTGCGCTCCTGGGTAACGGGCTCGCGATTCTGGCCTGCGTCGGCGTCGCTTCGCTCTTC
>DATEND010000053.1:0-4106 GCA_035275245.1 Candidatus Eiseniibacteriota bacterium | reverse complement strand
GAGGTATTGCTGCGCGAGACGGCGGAAGCTGTCCGCGTCCTGGAGCGCGCCCTCCACCTCCGGCTTGTCGGAGAAATCGAAGCCGACGAGCTGGCCGATCAGATGCGCCTTGCGCTCCGACCCGGCGCCGAGAAATCCCTCGATCCCCTGGACAAACTTCTCGTGCACCTGGGAGAGCGGGTCGGAATCGAGGATTCGAAAACGGAACGAGAAGAGATCTCGCGTGAGCGAATAGGGCTGGAGCATCGACGGCTGGGTCGCGCGCGCCTGGAAGAACCAGACCTTTTGCTCCTGCAGATCCATCCAGTTGCTGAATTCGTAGAGGAGCCGGGACTTCCCGACACCTGCTTCGCCGACCACGGTCACGACCTGCGTTTCGCCGTCCTCCAGGGTGAGCGCGAGCGCCTCCTGGAGCAGGCGAAGCTCGATCTCGCGACCGATCATCCTCGTCTCGACGCCCTCGATCCCGCGCGCGCGAAGCCGGAACGCGCGCGGCTTGACCTGGATGACGAGGTAGACGTCGATCGGCTCCTTCCGCCCCCTCACGCGAAGTGGATCGGCCTGCACGACCGTGAAAACGCCGCGCACCAGCGTGTAGGTCTCGTGCGCGACGAGGATGCCGCCCGCGGGCGACGCGTCCTTGAGCCGCCCCGCCAGCGTGATCGGCGCGCCGCTCGCGTTGTAGGTCCCGGAATCCGATTCGCGCTCGAGCAGGACGGGGCCGGTCGTGATGCCGGCGGAGAACGGAAGCGGGTTCTCCTCGGTCGGCTCCCATCCGGCGCCGAGCACCGATCGGGCGGCGGCGAGCGCCTGCTCGCGCATCGAGAGCGCGGCGCGGATCGCGTTCTCGGGATCGTCCTCGCGCGCGCGATCTCTTCCCCACAGCACGAGCCCCGATTCGTCGGTGCGGCTGTGAAGGACCCCGCCCGATTCAGCGGCGACCGCGGCAAACTTGCCCCAGAGGGATTCGAGCGTCGAACGGACGCGTTCCGCGTCCGCGCCTGACTCGTACAGGATCTCCGCGAACTCCTTCACGCTCACGGAGACCGCGGTCACCTGGCGCTGCTGATCGGAGGGCGTGCTCGAGCTGGGCGTTTCCGGCGCGTTCTTGCTCGCCTGAAGGGCGGCGAGCTGATCGATCGAGATCGTCTGGGTCATCGATTGGAGCGCGGCGGGGGCGCTGCTCGGCCTGATCTTGAGCGCGCGTGTCAATTCCTCCACGAACGCGGTCGCGGCGGGATACCGCGTGGCTTTGTCCTTCGCCAAAGCACGGGCGAGGACCGCGTCGACCGCCTTCGGAACGTCGCGCTGCCGCTCGCTCGCCTTCGGAATCGGGCTGTTCATGTGCGCGAGGATCACGTCGAAGGCGCTCTCGTTCTCGTAGGGCTGCCGCCCCGTGAGAATCTCGAACGCCATCACGCCGAGGGAATAGATGTCGGCGGCCTTGTCCACCTGGCCGTCGTTCCGGGCCTGCTCGGGCGCCATGTAGCCGGGCGTGCCGATCATGATGCCGGTGCCCGTGAGGTCCTTGCCGCCGCCGGTAGCTCGTGCGATTCCGAAGTCGGTCAGGAACGCGTTCCCTTCCTTGTCGATCATCACGTTGGAAGGCTTCAAGTCGCGGTGCACGACGCCTTGGCGATGCGCGTAATCGAGCGCGCCGGCCAACTGATGCAGGATGTAGAGGAACTCGTCGCGCGGCACGCTCCCGCGTTCCTGCACTTGCTTCAGCGTCCCGCCTTCGAGGTAGCGCATGACGATGTACGGAGGATCGTGCTCGCCGTCGAAGTCGTACACCGGGAGGAGATGGGGGTGCTCGAGCCGCGCGATGAGCCGCGCCTCGCGCTGGAAGCGTTCGCGGAGCGCCGGATCGTGAAGGATGGAGGACCGGATTACTTTGACGGCGACGTGGCGGTCCATGCTCGGCTGGTAGGCTCGATATACTGTGGCCATGCCGCCGGACCCGATTTCCTCGGTGATCTCGTAGGCGCGTAACTTCTTTCCGATCATCGAGATGCGGCCCTCGGTCGCGGATTGCTCAAAACGGGAAACGGTCGGGAAACCGTGTGATTGTAAAGGGTTTATGACAGGACCGCGAACCCTTTTGAGGGATCGCTAAGGGGTGGCGCTACTTCGCTACCTTGGTCCAGCCGGCGCCTCGATCCACGTCTGCTTCTCGACCGGAACGCCCTCCGGCTCGCACCGCTACGGTTCCGTCTGTAGTTTCTTGAGGAGCCGTGCCGATTGCTCGTCGGTCGGATCGAGCTCGACCGCCTTCTTGAGGCTCGCGATCGCGCCCGGCTTGTCTCCCTTCCAGGACTGAATCCGCCCGAGAAGGTTGTAGCTATAAGCGACGGTGGGATCCTGCTCGATATTGAATCGCATGATCGCGATGGCGGCGTCGTTGTCCTTCTTGGTGTCCGCGAGCCATTCCGCGACCTCGTTCAGCGTGCGCGGCCTGAAGTCGTAGGACGCGGAGCCGTAGTGCATCGCCTTCAGCGAAAGATAGTCGGCCTTGGCCGAGTCGACGCCGCCTTTCTCGAAGTCTCGCTTGAGCCGATCGGCGAGCGACTCGGGGCGCGTTACGCCGTGGTGGCACGTGACGCACTTCACCTGCGCCGGATTCGCGATGTCGATCTTCTTTATGGTTCCGTTGATCTCCTTCACCATCGCCATCATCGCCCGCGCGATTTTCTTCTCCTTCTTGTCGTCCGAAGCGAATTTCATCCCCGTCAGATCGTTGGCCGTGCCCCCGACGTGGCAATGCGTGCATCGGACGCCCAGACTGCCCGCGAACCCTCGCATCGTCGAGACGAGCTCTTGCTTGGAGATATCCTTGGGAAGCACTTGGAGATTCGTGAATTTGTCGGGGATTTGCGCTGCAACCGGTGCAGCCGAGATCGCGAATCCCGCGTAGAGGACGAGGAAACCAAGGCTGCTTCGATACGTTCGCATCGGGGAGTCTCCTTGCGTCGAACGGCTCCGGCCATCCCCGTCGCGCGGCTGCCAGGGAAGCGTGCTGGGGCGCTCCAGCGTAGTCGCGCTCCAGCGCCAAGGCAAGCGCCCCGGAGTAGACGCTTCCTTCTGGAATGGTCGCGGGGGGGAGCCGGCTCCGGCTCACTTCGAGGGAGCCACTCGGAAGATTCGGAATCGGCCGTGGGATCCGATCTCGACCAGATCGCGCGCCACATCCGGTCGTGCCTCGAGTTCTCTCGAATTGGAGACGAGATACTCCGCCCCTCGGGTCCTCAGGGATTGGAGGTCCGCTCCGGTCATCGCATCGGTGACGGCCCAACCCTTTCGGTGCATGAAGTAGAGGAAGATGCTCGGCGATCGATCGTCCGCGACGATGATGGGGGTCGTCCGATCCGGGAGCGTCGCATCCAGCACCCCCTCGAGGGTCGCCAGATCCTCGGGCACTGTTGCCTCCTCGAGGCGCGAGAAGCCTCGGACCGGCCCGAGCACGAGCGCGACGACCACGAGCGCGGCAAGCGCAAGCACTCTCGGTCTATGGCCGAGCGCCCAGGCACGCGCCTCCCGAAAGCCGACGGTGACGACCACGACCAGGAGGGGAAGCGTCGAGACCATGTAGTAGTCGTGCCGATCCAGCATGGGGAGGAACGCGATGACGTAGACGATCGCGCCCAGCGTCAGCGCGACCACGAACGGGCGGATCGGCTCGCTCCTCACGCGGGCGAAGGCTGCCATTCCGATCACGAGGAACACGAGCCCGGCGTAATTGACGAAGAGCTCGGGCAGCCATTGAAAGATCAATTTGGTCAGCGCGGGCTGCATGACGGAGAGCGCGTACGGAAGCCTCGGATAGAGCGCGTAGACTTCGTTCTCGTGCACGCGGTTCAGGTGCCGCGCGTACGTGTACCAGGCCGCGACGGCCGAGAGCCCGCACGCGGCGAGTCCCAGCGCCAAGAGGCGCAGTCGACCCGGCGCGCGGCGTAGGCCCTGCCACAGGAGGAGGGCCAGGGCAAGCGCCGCCGCGAGCGTGGACATCTTGACGAGCGCGGCCAGCGTCGAGCAGCCGATCCCCAGGATCAGGAATCCCGCGTTCGGCGATTCCGACCAACGCCAGAGCCCGTAGAGCCCGAGGAACA
>DATEND010000052.1:0-3216 GCA_035275245.1 Candidatus Eiseniibacteriota bacterium | reverse complement strand
TTGGTTCGAATGGCCCTGCTTCTCTTGGCCGAAGGCGCACGCGGTGTCCGCACACCTTGCCCGGTTTCGTACGCCAATTCGGCGGAACGCCGGGTCTTCGCGGAGACCTTGCGCCCCCGGGGTGGCTTGAGCGGTACACCGGCTCGTCGCGCCTTGGACAGGCCAATGGCAATGACCTGCTTGGTCGAGCGCGCTCCGTGCTTGCCTTGTCGGACATGGTGTATCTCTTCCCGCACGAACTCGCCCGCAGCGGTCGACGGGCTCTTTCCCTTGCGGAGATCCTGCTTGGCCTTCTTCCAGGTTCGTTTCGATGGCATGGCTCTTCCTCCGTCGAGTCGAGCCCCCACGCGTCTTGGCGCACATGAAGCGAGCATTTGTCGTGCCTTCGCAGATCCGTACTCGAGTGAAAGGCACTCATTTGCAGCGAGGGAATGCACGAGAGTCCGTGGCATTTTTCTTGCGGGTTTTGCGTCGAGGTTCACACAGGAACGGAGGAAGCCCACCCCCCCAGCAGCGACAACCGGCCACTCATCACGGAGGATTCAGCCATGGCGAACGTAAGACCGATTCCCGAGGGATACACCACGATCACGCCCTCGATCACCTTGAACGATGCCGCGCGCGGCATCGAGTTCTACAAGAAGGCGTTTGGCGCGACCGAGCGAATGTCCATGAAGGGACCTGAAGGGAAGGTCATGCACGCCGAGCTCCAGATCGGAAACTCGATCGTGATGCTGTCCGACGAAGTGATGAACATGCGGTCCGCGAAGACGCTCGGAGGCTCTCCGGTCTCCTTCTACGTCTACGTCGAGAATTCCGACGAAGCGTTCAAGCGCGCCATCTCGGCGGGTGGAAAGGAGATCTATCCGATCCACGACGAGTTTTGGGGAGATCGGGTTGGCGGAGTCGAAGATCCGTTCGGCTATAAGTGGTCCCTCGCGACCCACACGAAGGAATTGAGCCCTGCGGAAATCGAGAAAGCGGCGCAAGAGTGGATGAAGAAGGAGATGGCGAACCGGTAGTTCGCGAGCGTTCGACGATCCACGGCCCCGGGCTCAGTCCAGCTCGGGGCCGTTTGCGTTTCCCATAGCGCGTCAATCCCTCCGGAGCCCGATCGCAGGATCCTTGCTCGGGTCGACAAAGGTGATCCCCCAGGGCCCGTCGCCGCTGATCTCGACGACCGTGTTCCCGCGCGTACCCTCGAAGTGGGCCATCCCAGCGCCGAGCCGAATCTCCCGTCCGGTCTCGAGAATTTCGACCTTCGTGCTGTCGAGCCGCTCCCCCATCCCGACCAGGAACGTGCCCGAAATGACTCGAAGCCGCGCGTCGACGGGATGCCGGTGGGGGTGGATCCAGTAGCCCCCGGGCATTCGGAATCGGAACACGAAGGGCCCCTTCGAAGACGGATCGCCCGAGACTACGGCCATCTCGGTTCGTGGCCAGCTTGGCCGCCACAGGAGGCCGCCGGAATTCGAAGCGGCGCCGCCTCCCTTCCTCGCCGTGAACTCGTCGCGATTGATGCGAACGCTCAGGTCGGTGATCGAGTCGCCCGTCGAGCCGAACCGCAGGAGCACGGTGAAGTGTTCGCGGTAGAGTGGGTCGCGCCATTGGACCAAGAACGTGTCGTCGTGGTGGTGCTCCAGATCCGCGTTCTGCCCTTCCCCCATCTGCAGCACGAGCCCGGAGGGCTCGACGCGAACGAATACGGGGCCGAAGAGCGGCTCCTCGTAGCGACCGGCGTATGCAGCGAGCGGGCGAGGTGGCGCACCTCCACTCTTCCCTCCTATGAGCACGCGGTAGGCGGAGTCTCCCTCGGCGATCATCCGCGGCACGCGGGCGAGCGCCTCGCCGGCCCAGTCTCGATCTTCGAAGCCCAGGTAGGAGTCGATGATTCGGGAGATGAGCGCGCCGTGGACCATGGGCGCCGACCACGTGTTCACGAGCACGACGACGCCCAAACGCTCCCGCGGCAGAAAGGCCATGTAGGCGATCTGCCCGTCTCCGTTCCCGGTGTGCCAGACGATCGGGTGGCCGTGGTAATCCATCACCTGCCACCCCATGGCGTACCCGGCGGCGGAGCTGTCCTGAACGAACCGCGAGGCCCTCATCGCCGCCGTTGCCACGATATGCATCTGAACCGAGTGCAGCTCGCGCATGGTGGCCTCGCTGACGAATCGCTTCCCGTCGAGCACGCCGTTCGCGAGGTGAAGCCGCATCCAGCGCGCCATATCGCTCGCGCTGGATTGGACCGCGCCTGCCGCGGCGATGGCACCGCGCTGTGTCTCTCGCCGGATGGGTTGCTGCCGGCCGTCGATCGTCGCGTGCGGCGACGCGACGTTCGGCATGGTGGCCGCCTGTTCGTAGCTCCAGGTCGTCGACTTGAGCCCAAGCGGCTTCACCACGAGGTCGCGCAGGAGCGCTTCGAACGTCGTGCCCGCGGCGGCCGCGGCCGCTTCGCCCGCGACCGTGTACCCGATGTTCGAGTAGATCATCCGTTGCCGAAGCGGCGCGCGCACGCGGAGGTAGCGCATGCGCCGCAGCACCTCCGTTCGATCGACCGCCGTCAGCGCCCACATCATGTTGGCGGGATCGAGTCCGGTTCGATGGGAGAGGAAGTCCCGGACGGTGGCCGTCCTCGTGAGCTCGTCGTTGGGCAGGACCAATCCAGGCAGATAGCGGCGCACGGGATCGTCCCAGCGGAGCACTCCCCGGTCCACGAGAATTCCGACGGCGGTGGCCGTGAACGACTTCGCGAGGGATGCGACGTCGAAAACGGTGTTTTCGTCGACTCGATCGGGCTTCCCCAGCTCGCGAACGCCGTAGCCCTTCGTGACGAGAGTCGTGTCGTTCCGCACGACCGCGATCGCGAGCCCCGGAATCTTCCAATCGGCGACGACGTTCGTGATGTAGCGGTCGAGCTTTGCTGGGAACCGCTCGGCGGTGTGCGGCCGCTCCTTCGCAAGCACGCCGCGACCCACGGGGACCGCCAAGGCGCCGACACAGACGCCGGTCGCCGCGGCCAGAAGTGCCACTTTTTTGACAGTGAGTGTCACACGAGATCTCGGCATGAAACCTTCTCCGGAGTTAGAGGGGAGCGAGCGCCTGCTCGGCTGCCAGGCGCACGGCAATATGGCGGTCGTCCAGCCGCGGACGAAGTTTCGCCAAGCGATTCGATCCGCCGAGCGCGGAGAAATATCGGACCGCCTCCATGCGCAC
>DATEND010000051.1:0-2321 GCA_035275245.1 Candidatus Eiseniibacteriota bacterium | reverse complement strand
GACGGAGCGGTTCATGCAGTCGATCGAGAGGTACTCGCTCCCTTCGAAGAACCGGATCTTCCGGACCTTGTCGCGCGAGATGCGGCTGGCCGTCAGGTTCGCCACGCAACCGCTCTCGAACGTGACGCGCGCGTTCGCGATATCGACGTGGGTCGTGACGACGGGCACCCCGACCGCTTGGATGTCGGCGACTCTCGACCCGGTCGCGAGGAGGGCCAAGTCGAGATCGTGGATCATGAGATCGAGGATGACGTCGACGTCGATCCCGCGCGGAACGGGCGGCGCCAGGCGATGCGCTTCGATGAACCGAGGCGAGCGGAGAAACGGAAGCGCGGCGCGCACGGCGGGATTGAAGCGCTCGATCTGGCCCACGGAAAGCGCGACGCGGCGGTCCCGGGCCATGGCGAGCATCGCCGCTCCCTCGGCCGGGGTGACGGCGATCGGTTTCTCGACGAGGACGGGAATGCCGCGGGCCAGGGCCGCGCGGGTGACGTCGTGATGCGCGGGGGTGGGCGCCGCGATCGAAATCGCATCGACCCGATCGAGGAGCAATTCGAGGCTGTCGAAGACCGGGATCTCGAGTTCCGAGGCCGCCCGTTCCCGCGCGGCGGGATCCGGGTCGTATCCTCCGGCCACGTCGACCTCGCCCAGGCGGCCCCAAGCGCGCGCGTGGTGGCTGCCGAGGTGGCCCAAACCCGCCACCCCGACGCGAACGGAACTCACCGCACGATGCCCCGCTCCGAGCCACGAACGAACTCCACGAATTCGTGGACCTCCGGATAGGGCTTCAGGTCGCGGGAGATGCGATCGAGCGCCTGGCTCACGTTGAGCTGCGAGCGATAGAGGATGCGGTACGCGCGCTTCAGCTCGAGCCGCACTTCGGCCGAGATCCCACGGCGCTCCATGCCCACGGAGTTCAGGCCGCACGCGCGGAGCGGGTTCCCGGCGGCTTTCACGTAGGGCGGGACGTCCTGCGGCACGCGCGATCCGCCGCCGACGAAGGCGTGGCAGCCGATCAGCACGAACTGGTGCACGGGCGTCATGCCGCCGATGATCGCGAAATCGTCGACGCGAACGTGCCCGGCCAGGTTCACCGCGTTGGCCAGGATCACGTTGCTGCCGATCCTACAGTTGTGCGCCACGTGGGTGTAGGCCATCAGGAGCACGTTGTCGCCGACCGTGGTCGTTTCGGTGTCGGTCGTCGCCGCGTGAATCGTGGCGTATTCGCGCACGGTCGTGTCGTGCCCGATCCGGACGTGCGTCGGCGTGCCGCGGAATTTCAGGTCTTGCGGAATGTTGCCGATCGAGGCGCCGTGATGGATCTGGCATCGCGGCCCGATCGTCGTGCAGCCTTCTATGATCGCGTGGAGGCCGACGCGCGTCCCGTCGCCCAAGACGACGCGCGGGCCGACGTAGGCAAACGGCCCGATCACCACGCCGTCGCCCAGCTCCGCCCCCTTGGCGACGATGGCGGTCGGATGAATCGACGGCTTCGCGCGCTCGGCGGCCTCCGGAAGCGGGAGAACCGCAGCCTGGGCGCGCGCCCAGGTGCCCGTCAAGCGGTCGGCTTCAGGAATCGCGCTCGACAATGCTTGAAAGGAGCTCTGCTTCCGCGACGAGGTCTCCATGGACGTATGCCTTCCCCTCCATCTTGCAGATCCGTTGCTTCAGCCGGAGCAGATTCAACTCGAATCGGAGCTGGTCTCCCGGCCGCACGGGCCTCCGGAACTTAGCATTGTTGATCCCCATGAAGTAGACGAGCTTGTCTTTGGGCCGCTCGACCGTGTTCAAGAGGAGAACGCCGCCGCATTGAGCCATCGCCTCGATGATGAGCACGGCCGGCATGATCGGATGCCCGGGGAAGTGCCCGTTGAAGAAAGGCTCGTTGATGGTCACGTTCTTGATGCCTACGACCCGGTGCTCCTCCAGGCTCAGGATTCGATCGATGAGGAGGAGCGGATACCGGTGCGGCATGATTTGCTGGATCGCCATGATGTCGAGCTGGATCGGGCCGTGATCGCCGTTCTTGCCGATGCCCTTGAGCAGGCTTCCCGGCTCCTCGTCGGCCACGAGGCGCTGCACGAACCGCACGTTCGTCGCGTGCCCGGATTTCATGGAGAGGAAGTGGCCGCGCGCGGGGCGTCCCAAGAGCGTCAGGTCGCCCAGGAAGTCGAGAATCTTATGCCGCACGAACTCGTCCTCGAAGCGAAGCGGCTCCTTGTTGAGGATCCCGCCCGGCTGGACCACGACCGCGTTTTGCAGCGTTCCGCCCTGGATCATGCCGCGGGCGCGGAGCGCCTCCACGTCACGCTCGAGCACGA
>DATEND010000050.1:0-8845 GCA_035275245.1 Candidatus Eiseniibacteriota bacterium | reverse complement strand
CTTCCGATCTCTCTTCGGCCAGGGATGCGTCGCCGCCGGCGGGATCAAGAACACGTACGGAACCGGCTGCTTCCTGGTGATGCACACCGGGCCCGCCGCGAAGGCCTCCCGCTTCGGCCTCCTCACGACCGCCGCGTGCGGACCGAAGGGCGAGCCCGCCTACGCCCTCGAGGGCAGCGTGTTCATCGGGGGAGCCGCGGTTCAGTGGCTGCGAGACGGCCTCGGAGCGATCGAGCACGCGGCGGAGAGCGAGGCGATCGCGCGCTCCGTCCCCGATGCGGGAGGGACGGTGCTCGTGCCTGCCTTCGCCGGGCTGGGCGCACCGCACTGGCGGCCCGAGGCGCGCGGCATCTGGACCGGCATCACGCGCGGCACGACGCGCGCGCACCTGGTTCGCGCCGCCCTCGAATCGATCGCGTTTCAGACCCGCGATCTCGTTCGGGCGATGGAGCGCGACGCGGGGGCCCGCATCCGGCTTCTCCGCGTCGACGGCGGAGCGGCGGCGAACGATTTCTTGATGCAGTTCCAGGCCGACATCTTGGGCGCCGCCATCGCGAGGCCGCCGATGTTGGAGAGCACGGCGCTCGGGGCCGCGTTCCTCGCCGGCATCGGTGCCGGAATTTGGAAACGGCGCGAGGACGTTCCGGCGCCTACTCGCGGTGCCCGCCTCTTTCGCCCGCGCCTCACGCGCGCGGCGCGGGATCGGCGGGTTCGGGAGTGGGAGGATGCGGTCCGGATGCTGCTGCGGGGGTGACGCGGCGTGGCCTAGGGGCCTAGTCGGCCAGCGTCGTCTCGAGCCAGTCGCCCACGTCCGCCAATACGCTCGCGCGCTCCTTTTCGTGGAGCACTTCGTGGAGGAAGCCGGGGTAGGTCTTGATTGTTAGGCGCCCGGCCGGCGCTTCGCGCGCCCACCGCGCCGAGCCCGCCGGCGCGGAGATCGGATCGGCGTCCCCGTGCAGGAGCAGCGTCATGACCGGTAGCTCGCCCGCGCTCCTCGAGAGGATCATGCGCATCCTCTGGAATTCGAGAAAGAGGCGCGCGCTGATCCGATAGTGCACGAGCGGATCGTGCGAGTGCGCGCGAATCATTTCCTGGTCCTGCGAGAGCATGGACGGAAGGATCATGTTGCCCTGGCTGTATCCCGGCCAGAGCCGCGCCGCGAGCTGCGCCGCGCGGACGCGGAGCATGGACGGCCGGAGCACCAGCTCGAACGGCGGTGAGGAGAGGATCAGCCCTCGGAGTTTCTTTGGATTTCGAAGGGCCCAATCGTAGGCGACGAAGCACCCCATGCTGTGACCGAGGAGCGCCAGCTGATCGGCGCCGGCGTGCCGCCCCACTTCCTCCATCCAGAGGTCCATGGCGGCGCGGTATTCGTCCCACGAATAGACGTGCCCGCGCGCTCCGTACGAGGCGCCGTGACCGGGGAGGTCGATCGCCTCGACCGCGAAGTGGCGGTCCGCGAGGTAGTGGGCCACGTGCTCGTAACGTGCCGCGTGATCGCCGAGCCCGTGCACGATTCCAACGCGCCCGCGGGGCCGCTCGACCTCCCACCGGAGCGCGCGAAGCGTCCCGCGCTTCGGGGACTCGAGGCGATACTCGATCGGGGGCTGGGCCGTCGACTTGTGATTTTCGCTGGATGAGGGACGATTCATGAGGTTCCTTACAATATAGACGTAGATCGGCCGCTAGAAAAGGTTCGCCACCGGTTTTTCGGCCGATCGCCCCCAGCACCCGAACCCCGCGACCGCCGCCCGCATCCAAGTCGATTGCATGAAGTTGCCCGATCCGACACCATTCGGACCGGACGGTGGCGAGGAACCGTCGACGCCTGCCGTGCCGGGTTCCGATGAAGCGATTCTCGACGCCTACTCGAGCGCGGTCACGCGCGCGGTCGACATCGTGGGGCCTTCGGTCGTCGCGATCGAGGTGCGGCATCGGGAGCGCCGGCCGATGACGGGCGGGCGGCCCGGGCCGGTCGGGGGATCGGGATCCGGGTTCGTCTTCACGCCGGACGGCTTCATCCTCACCAACAGCCACGTCGTCCACGGAGCGGAATCGATTGAGGTGGCCCTGGCCGATGGCGGCCGGCGGCGCGCCGATTTGATCGGCGACGATCCCGAGACCGACCTCGCGGTGATCCGAATCGAGGCGCCCCACCTCATCCCGGCCCGACTCGGCGATTCCCGCCGGATTCGCGTGGGCCAACTCGTCGTCGCGATCGGAAACCCGTATGGGTTCCAGGCCACGGTCACGGCCGGCGTCGTGAGTGCTTTGGGGCGATCGCTTCGGGCCTCCTCCGGGCGATTGATCGATAACGTCATCCAGACCGACGCCGCCTTGAATCCTGGAAGCTCCGGGGGACCCCTCGTGACCGCCGACGGCGAGGTGGTCGGCGTGAACTCGGCCATGATTCTACCGGCGCAGGGAATTTGCTTCGCCATCGCGGTCAATACCGTTTCGCTCGTCGCCGCGCAATTGATTCGTAACGGCCGCGTGCGGAGAAGCGTAATCGGGATCGGAGGAGAATCCGTTCCCCTTTCGCGGCGCGTGACGCGATTCCACAGGCTCGGGCTGCCGAGCGGTGTGCGGGTGCTCACGGTGGCGGAGGGAAGCCCGGCCGCCGTGGCCGGCGTCCTGGAAGGGGACGTGATCGTCGGCTTCGAGGATCGCGACGTCGGCGACGTGGACGACCTTCAGGCAGAGCTCACCGAGCAGGCCGCAGGTTCCCCTCGGTCGCTCACGATTCTTCGGGGGGTGGAGCGACTGAAGCTTTCGGTCGTGCCCGCGGAAGGGTAGAATCTTCGATTCCTGTGCCGGGCGCCCGTCCAGCACGTTCCATGAGGTCATGATGGGGGAGGGGGTTCCGTGACGTCCGAAGCATCGATGTTCGCCCGTGCCGCGCTCGTCGGCCTGCTCCTCGGCCTTGGCGCTCCGGCATGGGCCGCCGACCCGCCTCCGGGCGGACCGATTCGTATGCCCGCGAACCCAGACAGCGCGCTGAAGGTTACCCTCGAAGCGATCGAGGGCGCTCCGCTCCCGCTGAGCCAGGCGATGGATGCCGCGCTCGAGCGCGCCACGTCGGTGCGCGCGGCCGAAGCGGACCTCCGCGCGGCCCGCGGAGCCGCCCGTAGAGAGCGCGGCGCGTTCGACCCCGAGCTCTTCGCCTCCACGAACTATCGCGAGGAGGACCAGCCTGCGGCACCGCTCTTCTCGCGCGCGTCCGTGTTGCACAACAAGGAGACGACGTCGAGCGGCGGCGCGCGGGTCACGCTCCCGTTCGGAACCCAGCTCTCGCTCTCGCTCGACGCGGTGCGGTTCGAGAGCGACTCGGCGTTCACGCCCCTCTCGCCCCAATACGACGCGACCGGAACGTTGTCGGTCCGCCAGCCGCTCCTCAAGGGATTCGGCCCCGGCGCGTGGGGCGAGCGATCGGCGGTCAATCGAGAGTACGAAGCCGCACGCGCGCGATACGAGGACGCGGTCCTCGCGACCCGGTCCGTCGTGGAGCGCACCTACTGGGATCTCTACGCCGCGGAGCGCGACCTGGCGGTGGCCCGCCTGATCCGCGACCAAGCCGTAGCACTCCTCGCTCAGGCCGAGCTTCGAAACCGCGCCGGTCTTGTCGGGCCCAATCAAGTGGCCAACGCCAGGGTCTTCCTCGCGGAGCAGGAACAGGCCGTGTTCGATCGCGAGGAGTCGCTCGATCGGGTCTCGGATCAGCTCGCGTCATTGATGGGTACGCGGCCCCCGGGCGGTGGCGCGCGGTACCGCCCGACGGACAGTCCTCCTGGAGAATTCCCGGTTCCTGACCAAGAATCCCTCGTGCAGCTCGCGATCGCCAAGAACCACGGACTCAAGGCGGCCGAGCGCGACCTGGCGGCCGCGCGCGCCCGCCACGTGAGCGCCCGGTGGAACGCGTATCCGCAGCTCGACTTCATCGGCACGCTCGGCGGCAAAGGGCTCGCGGGGACGCCGCGCGACTCCGCTTTCTTCGGCGGCGGATTCGGGCCGATCACGTCGATGCCGACGACCGATTTCGGCGACGCGTGGTCCCAGACGCGCGATCGCAAGTACCCGACCTGGAGCGCTGGTCTCCAAGTGACCGTTCCGTTGGGGTTCCGGCGGGGCGCGGGCGAGCGGGACCGCCTGCGCGGCGAGGCGGATCGCGCCGAGCAGGACATGGTCGCGGCTAGACGTTCGCTCGAGGAACGCGTGCGCGCGGGACACCGCGAGCTGACCAACGCGACCAAGCGCCTCGTGGCGGCACGATCGGGCGTCGACGCGGCCTTCGAGCAGGTCCGCATCGGCGTGATCGAATACCAGAACGGCCGCACGACGGCATTCGAGCTGGTACGGCTCGGCGCCGACGTGGGAACCGCGCAGCAGCGATACTCGCAGGCGCTCGTCCGCACCGCCAAGGCGGTCGCCGAGCTTCGCCTGCTCACGTCCGGCGACTATCCGGGCCCCATTGGAGGGAGTGGCACCCCATGACCCAATCGAATTCCATGGCCCGGCGCCGCGCCATCGCGGGCGCGTCCTTCCTCCTCCTTCTCGCGGCGGTGGGGTGTCAGAAGGGCGGCCAAGGCGGCTTCACGCCGCCGCCGATGCCCGCCGAGGTCACCACGGTCACGCAACAGCCGGTGAGCGATCGGTTCGAGGCGGTCGGCACGATCGAGGCCGGTGAAGCGGTCCGGATCGTTTCCGAGATCGAGGCCACGGTCGAGAGCATGCCCTTCCAAGAGGGGCGCTCGGTCGGGCGCGGCGCCCTCATCGCGAAGTTGGACGACAACCAGTTGCGTGCGGAGATGGAGCGTGCCGAGGCGGTCCGGGACCAGACCAAGGCCACGTTCGACCGCGTGAAGGTCGTCGTGGACCAGGGCGCCGGCGCGCGTCAGGATCTGGACGATGCCGCGGCGGCGCTCAAGGTAGCCGAGGCCAACCTCTCCCTCGCCAAGACGCGGCTTGCCAAGACGCGAATCTTAGCACCGTTCTCCGGCGTGCTCGGCGCCAAGCGGGTGAGCCCCGGCGCCTATCTCCGCTCGGGGGACGTGATCACCGAGCTGGCGAAGATCGACGTGATCAAGGTCACCTTTTCCGCCGCCGAGCGGTATCTGGGGAAATTGAAGCGCGGCGCTGCCGTCTCGGTCTCCACGACCGCCTATTCGGGGTACGAGCTGGTCGGGCGGATCGACGTCATCGACCCGGTGCTCGATTCCGCCACGAGGAGCAGCAGGGTCATCGCGCGCGTCCGAAATCCAGGCGGCCGCTTCCGTCCGGGAATGTCGGCGAACGTCTCGGTGCTCCTGAGCCAGCGCGACAAGGCGATCACCGTTCCGAGCGAGGCGGTCTTCTCGGAAGGCGGCCAGAACTTCGTGTTCGTCGTGAAGCCGGACTCAAGCGTCACCCGAAGCGCGCTCACGCTCGGGACGCGGCTCCCCAACGTCGTCGAGGTCGTCTCCGGCCTTCAAGTCGGGCAGCAGGTCGTGCGCGCCGGCCATCAGAAGCTTTTCGAAGGCGCGAAGGTCATTCCGATCCAGTCGGGCGCCGCCGGCGGCGCCCAAGAGGCGGCGAAGCCGAGTAAGGCGCTATGAGAATCAGCGAGCTCTCCATTCAACGGCCCGTCTTCGCGACGGTCATGAGCATCGCGATCATCCTCTTCGGGTTGATCTCGTTCACGCGCCTGCCGGTGCGCGAGTACCCGGACATCGACCCGCCGATCGTTTCGGTCCAGACCTTCTATCGAGGCGCCAGCCCGAGCGTCGTCGAGACCGAGATCACCGACGTCATCGAGGAGCAACTCGCCACGCTCGAGGGGATCAAGACCCTCTCGTCCTCGAGCCGTGAACAGGGCTCGGTCATCACGATCGAATTCGAGCTTTCCCGGGACATCGAGGAAGCGACCAACGACGTGCGCGACCGGGTGTCGCGCGTCCGCGGCTCTCTTCCCAGCGAAGCGGATGATCCGATCGTCGAAAAGGTAGACACGAACGCGCAGCCGATCGTCTGGCTCGCGCTCTCGAGCGAACGTCACTCCAACCTCGAGCTGTCGGACGTCGCGGACCGTGTGCTCAAGGAGCGGCTGCAACGGCTCCCGGGGGTCGGGAGCGTGTTCATCGGTGGGGAGCGCCGCTACGCCATGCGCGTCTGGCTCGACCCGGCGCGCATGGCGGCGCATGGGCTCACGACGCAGGACGTCGAGAACGCGATCCGCTCCGAGAACGCCGAGATCCCGGCGGGCCGGGTCGAGGGCGCCGAGCGCGAGTTCTCGGTTCGCACGCGCGGCGACCTCGTCACCGAGGAGGAGTTCGGCGCGATCATCGTGAAGCAGCAGGGGAACGAGCGCGTCCAGCTCGACGACGTCGCCGAAGTGACCGTGGGCGCGGAAGACGAGAGGACCGAGATTCGGTGGAACGGCAAGCCCGCCGTCGGGCTCGGGATCGTCAAGCAGTCGAAGGCGAGCACGATCGACGTGGCGGACGCCGCCCGCGGCGCGCTGAAGGAGCTCGGCACCGGACTCCCCGAGGGGATGGTGCTCGACGTCGCCTACGACTCCTCGACGTTCATCAAGGACTCGATCGCCGAAGTCACGAACACGATCTTCATCGCCATGGGCCTCGTGATCCTCGTGATCCTCGTCTTCCTGAAGAGCTTCCGGGCCACGATCATCCCGGCCGTGGCGATCCCGATCTCGATCATCGGAACCTTCGCGGTGGTCTTCGCGCTCGGCTACACGATCAACATCCTGACGCTCTTGGCCTTGGTGCTCGCGATCGGGCTCGTCGTGGACGACGCCATCGTGGTGCTGGAGAACGTCTATCGGCACATGGAACTGGGGAAGGGGCGCCTCCGTGCGGCGCTCGACGGCTCCAAGGAAATCGGGTTCGCCGTGCTCGCTACGACCATCGCGCTCGTCGCAGTGTTCGTTCCGGTTTCGTTCCTCCAGGGCAACGTGGGCCGCCTCTTCAGCGAATTCGGAATCTCGGTCGCGGTCGCCGTCCTGCTCTCCGGATTCGTCGCGCTCACGCTGACGCCGATGCTCTGCTCGCGGATGCTTCGCCCGCTCCACGGCGCCAACCAAGGGCGCGTTTCCCAGACCATCGACCGCTTCTTCGATCGCGTGAACAAGTCCTACGACGCGACGCTCCGCTGGTTCCTCGGGCATCGGGCGATCGCGCTCGTCGTGGCCGGGCTCCTGGTGCTCGTGATCGGCGGGCTCTTCTTCCTCATCCCGAGCGAGCTCGTGCCCACCGAGGATCGCGGCGTCGGCTTCGGCATCGTCATCGCGCCCGAGGGGTCGACGCTCGAGTACACCGACCGCTACATGCGCGACATCGAGAAGATTCTCCTGCCGCTCCCGGAGCGGGCGGGGCTCTTCACGGCGACGGGGCTCGGATTCGGCGGGCCCGGGCGCGTCACGAACGGGTTCCTCTTCCTCGGCTTGAAGCCGCGGCACGAGCGCCACAAATCCCAGCAGCAATTGGTGCAGGAGCTCTTCCCGCAGCTCATCTCGATCCCGGGCGTGCTGGCGTTCGTGATCAACCCGCCGAGCCTCGGCGGCAATTTCTCCTCGTCGCCGGTCGAGTACGTGCTGGAAGCCGAAAGCTATGAGGAGTTGCAGCAGGCGGTCGGGATCATGATGGCGGAGGGCGGGAAGCTCGGATACCTCCTGAATCTGGACACCGACCTCCGCCTCAACAAGCCGCAGCTCGACCTGACGATCGATCGCGAGCGCGCGGCGCAGCTCGGCGTGTCCGTGACGGACATCGGGACGACGCTCGAGACCTTCCTCGGCGGGCGCGCGGTCTCGGAGTTCAAGCGAGGCACGAAGCAGTACGACGTGATCGCCCAGGTGAAGCCCAAGGACCGTGCGACCCCCGACGCGATCGGCGATATCTACATTCGGGGCACCGGCGGGCTCGTTCAGCTCGCGAACGTGGTCAAGGTGAACGAGACCGTGGCGCCGAAGGAGCTCAACCACTACAACCGGGTGCGATCCGCGACGCTCTCGGCCAACCTGCCGCCCGGCATGCCGCTCGGCATCGCGCTCGACGCCCTCGACAAGATCGCGAAGGAGAAGCTCCCCGCGGGGATCAAGCACGAGCTGGCGGGGCAGTCGCGCGAGTTCCGCGACTCCAGCACCAGCCTCTACCTGCTCTTCCTCCTTTCGGTCGTGTTCATCTACCTCGTTCTCTCGGCGCAATTCGAGAGCTTCATCCATCCATTGACGATTCTGCTCGCGGTGCCGCTCGCCGTCGCCGGGGCCCTGATCTCGCTCTTCGTGTTCCGCCAGAGCCTCAACATCTATTCGCAGATCGGCCTCATCATGCTGATCGGGCTCGTGACCAAGAACTCCATTCTGATCGTCGAGTACTCGAACCAGCTGCGAGCACGAGGCCGTTCGGTCATGGATGCCGTGGCGGAGGCCGCGAACATCCGTCTTCGCCCGATCTTGATGACCTCCTTCGCCACGGTCTTCGGCATCCTGCCGATCGCGATCGGGCTGGGCGCCGGCGCGGAAGCGCGCCGTCCGCTCGGGATCGCGGTCGTCGGCGGGCTCCTCTTCTCGACGTTCCTCACGCTCGTGCTGGTCCCGGTGGTCTATACGTACCTGGCCCGCTTCACCAAGGTAGAGGCGCCGGGAGAGGCAGCCCACGTCGAGGAGGATCGCCCGGAACCGGGTCATGCCGCCCCCGTACCCGCCAGGGCCCCGGAGCGCGGCGCCGAGTAGTCCCCCAGGGACAAATGCCTTGCGACGCCGTTGCTTCGACGGCATAATCCGCAGCCGAATCCGCGAGTCATCCCGTTTGGAGGAGGCGCATGGACGCCGCGAAGGAACACCACTCCC
>DATEND010000049.1:0-14205 GCA_035275245.1 Candidatus Eiseniibacteriota bacterium | reverse complement strand
TGCGGTAGTTCGTGGTCTCGACGCGGCCGTTTCGCGTCAGGGCGAAGACGAAGAGCTCCTGCGCTCCGTCGGCGTTCGCCATTCCAAGGCGGAGCGGCAGCACGAACTTCGGCGACTCGAACGCCATCTGGATCGGTCGTAGATATGTGAATCCGAGGCGGGCCTGCTCCTTCAAATTGACTCTCGCCACGAAGAACTTCATGCCCTGGCGTAGGTATGCGGAGAGAACCCGAGTGGCCCGGGGCGGCACGTTGTAACCGTTCTCGTTGAGCCACGTCGCGAGCCCGGTCGACTGCTTGGCCGAAAGGATCAAGATGTCGTATTCGCCGACGGTGTAGCGTGCCTCGATGCGGACGCCGAGTGAGCGTTCGCGAGCCGCGTCCGCCGCCCCCATTTTCTTGTTGGCCATCGGCGCCATGCTACGCAGGAAACCCTCCTCCGCCCGCATCTGGCACGGGTCTGGATCGAAATACTCGACGAGGCGCGGCGCCGTGTACGCGTCGAGATGGTCGATGGCGGCCGGATCCCCGACGTGGATTTGTCCCTTCTGGAGCACGGTCGGCACGGGCACGACCAACGCGAACTCTTTGGGATCTCCCTTGAAGTCGCTCGCCATCGTGAGCACCGTGCGGTCCTGATCGCGAACCAGCACCACCTTCGAGGCCTTGTTGAAGAGCTTGGCGTCGCCGCGGGCGACGTAGAAACCGCAGAAACTGTGGGCTGGAGGCGCCGACAGCACGCCGAGGAGCGAAATCCCGAGAACGGCCATCCATCGTTTCATGTTGTGTTCCTTGATCGAGAGGAAAAGCAGTGGTGAAAGGGTCGCATCGTACCCACGTCTACGCCCGGGAGCGGCGCCTTATTCCATCCCCCGCGGGTGGGCCCGTTTGGGGCCAAAACCGGCCAATTCCGATATGGTACCGAAGTAGAATAGGCACCCCTCCCACTGGGGCGTAGTCTGCCCGCGTCTCCCCGACTATCTTCATCCAGTAGAAGCGCTGAGCGCCGAGTCGCAACGCAGGTTCCGTACACACGGAGATCCGAAATGAATCGCGCCCGCTGGATCTGCTCCGCGTTCCTTGCCGCGGCCGCCCTGTGGCTCGTATCGACCTTGCCTCTGCGGGCACAGGAAGAGTCGAACCCGCCCGCTTCCTCCGATCGAGCGACCTACGTCGGGGCGCAGGCCTGCCAGAAGTGCCACGCCGAACAGTCGGACGGTTGGGCCCGGAACCCGCATCATGGCGCGGAGGTCAGCGGCCATCCCGCGGGCAAGGCCGTGGCCTGCGAGTCGTGCCATGGGCCGGCGTCCCTTCACGTAGCGGCCGATGGGGACGAAGACGACCCGCGATTCGCGACGCTCGTAAACCTCAAGAAGGCGAAGCCGGCGGAAGCGTCGGCCGTCTGCGTCTCCTGTCACCGGACGTCGGAGCAGATGCATTGGGAGCAGAGCACGCACGCGCAGAACGACGTGACCTGCGCCGATTGTCACAGCGTGCACTCTCCCAAGGACCCCGGGGGCCAGATGCTCCTGAGCGCCGTGAACGCGACCCAGCAATGCGTCAAATGCCACCACGACAAGCGCTCGGAGCTCGCGCACACGGCGCACATGCCGATCAAGGAAGGGAGCATGACCTGCGCGGACTGCCACAACCCGCACGGGTCGACGGGACCGCACATGATCCGGGCCGCGTCAAACAACGACCTCTGCACCTCGTGCCACATGGACAAGCGGGGTCCGATGCTCTGGGAACACCCGCCGGTCCGCGAGAACTGCGTCTCCTGCCATATGCCGCATGGGTCGAACAACGACAAGGTGCTTGCCGCCAAGCGCCCGTTCCTGTGCCAGCGGTGCCACATCGCGACGAGGCACCCGAGCACGCTCTACGATCAGCCGGATCTGGTCTCGAACCGGCTCTTCAACCGGTCGTGCACGAACTGCCACAGCCAGATCCACGGCTCGAATCATCCCTCAGGCAAGACGTTCCTGAGATAACGGAGGCGGCATGAAAGCGCATCGGATGTCCTGGACGGCAATCCCCGCGATGCTCGTGCTCCTCCCGGCAGTGGCAGGGCCGGCCTACGCGGACGGCGAGGTCACGTTCGGAACGCAGTGGTGGGATCAGACGACCCGCGAGGCGAAGTATCAGGAGTTCACCGACTATCCGAACGGTCCCTACATCGGATCCTTCGTGGTTCGTGACGCGCTCTGGGGCGGGCAGTACGCACTTGTCGGAAGCAATGCGCTTCGTGCCGACCAGTCGACCGGGCTGACCTACCGCAAGCCGCGCTGGACCGCGTCGTTCGAGTACAGCCAGACGCCCCACAACTTCAGCTTCATCTCGATCTCGCCGTACCGGCAGTCGGCGGCCGGCGTGCTCGTGCTTCCCGACACCATGCAGAAGACGATCCAGGACGGACCGGCGAGCGCTTACGCGGCCATCATGTCGGACGCGCTCAAGGCCGCGGGACGCACACCGCTTGGGTTCCGCACGGACCTGACGCGCGCGCGGCTTCGGGGGCGACTCGCGCCGGGCCTGGAGTTCGACCTTCGCGGGGTGCGCCGGAAGCGCTCCGGCAACAAGGCGTACGGAGGATCCTTCGGGTTCAGCAGTGCCATCGAAATCCTGGAGCCGATCAACCAGACGATGTCGGAAGGCGAGGCGCGGCTCTCCTACTATAAGAACCGCTTGAGCCTCGAAGCCATCGGCGGCATTTCGGCCTTCGAGAACCAGGTGGACGCGCTGGTCTGGGACAATCCGAGGCGCCTCGACGACTCGCCGACCGCCGGATCGGGAAGGGGCCGAATCGACCTCTACCCAGAGAACCGCACCGTCCGTGGGAGCCTGAGCGCGGCCATCCAGTTCCAGCGGCGGACGTCGCTCAACGCCTCGGTCGGAATCAGCCAGACGGTTCAGGACGACAAGTGGCTGCCCTTCACGATCAACGCGGCGATGCTCCAGCCCGACACGTTCCCGCTTCCCGGCACGAACACGGACGGGAAGGCGGTCGTTTCCACCCAGGACGTACGCCTGACCTCCCAGCCTTCGAAGTACATCGGGGGCGTGATCCGGTTCCGGCGCTACGACTACGACAACCAGACCGAGGAGCACACGTTCGCAGGGAGCGTGGCGTACGACCAGTCGTGGTCCGGCACGCCGCGCACGACGCATCCTTTTGGCCACACGGTCGCCACGTACGGCGCGGACATCACCATCCGCCCGATCTCCAAGGTCTCGATCACGGGCCTCGTGGAGCACACGGACCGGGAGCGGACGCATCGCGAGGTGACCGAGGACGCCGAGGACGCTTTCGGCGTGAAGTTGCGCGTTCGGCCGGCCGCGGATCTCGAAATGACGGGATCCTATCGGCGTGCGTCGCGCGAGTTGGATGCGTTCCACGAAGAGGACTACCAGAACGCTGGGGGCACGTTCATCGAGCAGCCGAACCTCCGCCGCTTCGACGTGGCCGACCGCGATCAGGAGCAGGCGACGGCAGGTGTGGGCTGGAGCCCAAGTGACCGGCTGAGCCTCTCTTTGAGCGGCGAATTCCTGCGCAACGAGTACCAGGACGACGACGCGATGGACGACTTCCCGAACACGACGCACCTGGGTCTGCTCGACGAGGTTCGTCGAGCCGTGAGCACGGACGGATCGTTTGAGGTGAATGACCGCCTCGGGCTGAGCGCCGGTTACGGGTGGGGAATGATCTACACAAATCAGCGCTCGCGGGAATCCTCCAGCGGGACGCTCGTGGGCGCCGACTCCACGAACTGGCAGGCGCGCCTCAAAGATTGGTTCACATACGCCACCGGCACCGTCGAGTGGCGCCCGGTCGTCGACAAGGTGACCGTGAGCACGACCTTCCTCTTCGAGCGGTCACCCGGCACGTTCCGCCTGACGAACTTCAAGGGCACGGCGATCGACCTACCAACCACGAGGTATCTCCGGGAAGGGCTGGGAACGGAAGTCTGGTATCAGGTGGACGAGAGCCTCTCCTTGGGCGGCTATTGGGCGTGGGAGCAGTTCGAGGTCGATGACTTCGCCAGTGCGGACGTACCGCTTCTCTTCCCGACCACGGGAACGGTGACAGCGCTCTTCCTTGGGGACGAGACTCGGGACTATCGGGCCAATCGAGTGGGGTTGGCGGTCCGGCGGACCTGGTAGCGACGTAGCGTTCCGGCGGCACGTCCGCCGGTCGCGCAAAGGGGGATCCCCCCAACGCCCGGGCAGGTAGGCCGCCCACCAACGGCCTACCCGGCCACCGGGCGTTTTGCTACCTTCGAGGCCAGAATCCACGACCGGCCGAAGCTCGAAGGGAGACCCCCCAATGAACCGTCGTTCCCGGCCCGCCCCGATGGGCGGGCTCCTCGCATTCACGATCGCGCTCTCGGCCCTCGGGACCGCGCCCGCGCCCTGCCGCGCCGACGTCAAAACCGCCACGTTCTCGATCGTCGCCTACGACTCCGTCACGCAGGAGTTGGGCGTGGCCGTGCAGTCGAAGTATTTCAGCGTCGGCACGGCGGTTCCGTGGACGGAAGCCGGCGTCGGCGCCGTCGCGACCCAGGCGAGCGTCAACGTGTCGCTCGGCCCGATGGCGCTCTCGCTCCTCCGCTCGGGGATGTCGGCGCCCGAGGTGATGCGTGCTTTGGCGGCGGCCGACTCGGGCTGGGATAGCCGGCAGGTCGCGATCGTGGACGCGCGCGGAAACGCGGTGAACTGGACCGGCAAGCGCTGCCTCGATTGGGCGGGCGGCGAGACCGGGCCCGGCTTCGCGGTTCAGGGGAACATTCTCGCGGGCCAGGCGGTCGTTTCGGGAATGGCGAAGGCGTTTCGGGAGGGCACTGGTGAGCTGGCGGGGCGGCTGATCTCGGCGCTCGAGGCCGCGCAGGCGGCGGGAGGCGACAAGCGCGGCCAGCAGTCGGCGGCGCTGATCGTGACCCGGCCGAGCGCGACCAATCCCGAGTATCGCGAGCGGTACGTGGACCTCCGGGTCGAGGATCACAAGACCCCGATCAAGGAACTGAGGCGCGTCTGGCAGATCCACCAGGGGTTTCATCTGGCCGGAGCGCACCTCACCTATGCCGCCGAATTCGAGGCCATGGGGAAGCCCGAGCTGGCGCGCTTCGAGCGCGAACGGGTCGGCGAAATTCTCAGGGAGGCGCTCGCGCGCAAGGAGCGCGACGCGTCCGTGTTGAACGGCCTCGCCTGGTCGTGCGCCATCAACGACATCTACCTCCCGGACGCGGTGCGCGCGGCCCAGCGGGCATCCGAGATCGAGCCGCGCAACATCGACATTCTCGACACGCTGGCCGAGGCGCACTTCCGGAGCGGCAACGCTACGAAGGCGATCGAAGTGGAGTCCCGCGCCGCGACGCTCGATCCGAAGAGCCAGTACTTGAAGGACCAGATCGAGCGGTTCCGCGGCGGGGCGAAGTGATCGCTCCCTCACGCGCTTCGCTCGTCCTGGCCGCGACGGCCGCGCTCTTCGCGTGCGCCGCCGCCCCCGCGCGCGCGACCTTCTCGATCGCCGCCTACGATTCGGTGACGCAAGAGCTGGGCGTCGCCGTGGAATCGCGCGCGTTCAGCGTCGGCATGGCGGTGCCGTGGGCGGAGGCGGGCGTCGGCGCGATCGCCACGCAGGCCTCCACCAACGAATCGTTCGGCCCGATGGGGCTCGCGTTGCTCCGCAAGGGTAAGCCCGCGCCGGAAGTGCTGCGCGCGCTCCTCGCCGCCGATTCGGGGTCGTCGCACCGGCAAGTCGGCGTCGTAGACGTGAAAGGACGCAGCGCGGCGCACACGGGGACCGACTGCTCCTCCTGGGCCGGCCACCGGACGGGGCCCGGCTATTCCATTCAGGGAAACCTCCTCGCGGGCGAGGCCGTCGCGACCGAGATGGAGCGCGCCTTCTTGTCGACGAAGGGGGATTTGTCGGCACGCCTTCTCGCCGCGCTGGAGGCGGGGCAGGCCGCCGGCGGCGACAAGCGCGGCCAGCAGTCCGCGGCGATCCTGGTCGTCCGGCCAAGCAAGACGTTCCCGGAATACAACACGAGATACGTCGACCTCAGGGTCGAGGACCACAAGGAGCCGATCAAGGAACTCCGGCGCGTTTACGGAATTTTCGAGGCGACGGATCTGGCCGAGGCGCACCTTCGCTTCGCGGAGGCGTACGAGAAGGCGGGGCGGAAGGATTTGGCCCAAACGGAGCGGGAGCGCGTCGGCGAGTCGCTGAAGCGCGCCCTCGCGCGCGGCGAGAACGACCCCTCGAACCTGAACGGGCTCGCCTGGACCTGCGCCATAAACGGCGTCTTCCTGCCGGAGGCGCTCGAGGCCGCGGAGCGCGCGGTAGCGCTGGAGCCGAAGAACACCGGAATTCTCGACACGCTCGCGGAAGTGCACTTTCGAATGGGGAATGCCGCCAAGGCGGCCGAGGTGGGTGCCAAGGCACTCGACCTCGAGCCGAACGACAATTACTTGAAGGCCCAGTTGGCGCGATTCCGCGCCGGGGCGAAATAACCCGAGGAGCGAACATGCCAAAGCGTCCCGTCGCGCCCGAAGACATCCGTTCGATCCGCTTCGTCGATTCCGTGCTTCCGTCGCCGGACGGATCGGCGGCCGTCTACGAGATCCGCACCATCGACGCCGAGAAGGACGCGTACGACACGCACCTCTGGCTGATCCCGCTCGCGGGAGGATCGCCGCGCCAGCTCACGTTCGGAGAACAGAAGAACTTCGGCGCCACCTGGAGCCCCGACGGCCGGTCGATCGCGTTCGTATCCACGCGCAAGGACAAGCTCCCGCAAATCTATCGCCTCTCGCTCGACGGCGGCGAGGCGGAGCGGCTGACGGATCTCGACGGGGACATCTCCTCGCTCGAGTGGTCCCCGGACGGCCGGTCGATTGCGTTCGTCTATCGCGAGAACGACGCCCCGTCGCGCGGGCATCTGCCCGACACGACGCCGCTGAAGAAGACCATCGAGGCCAAGAACGAGAAGAAGGAGCCGCCGCCTCCGACCTTCCGGCACATCACGCGCGCGCTCTACAAACTGGATGGCGCGGGCTGGCTGCCCGGCGGCCGCTCGCACGTCTACGTGCTCGACGTGGCGCGGCGCGAGACGCGGGCCATCACGTCCGGCAATTTCGACGACGCCACGCCGGTGTGGTCCCCGGACGGCACGATGCTCGCGTTCACGGCGAACCGACAGGAGGACGAGGAGTTCAGCTCCTACTCCGTGAGCGACCTCTTCGTCGTGCCCGTGTCGGGCGGCGAGCCGCGAAACGTCACGCCGCAGCCGGGCGTCGCCGCGGCGCCCGCGTGGTCGCCCGACGGCAAGTCGATCGCGTTCATCGGCCACGATCAGCCCGACGACTGGTGGGGCATCCCGAACTTCCACGTGTGGGTCGTCCCGGCGTCCGGGGGTCCGGCCAAGGACCTCATGCCCGGCTTCGACCGCTACGCGGCGGATCTCGTCGGGAGCGATCTGCGCGACTTCCATAGCGGCGGGAACCCGGTCTGGTCGCGGGACGGAAAGACGATCTACTTCCTGGGGAGCGAATTCGGCTCGACGCACATCTACTCGGTACCGTCGACGGGCGGGGCGCCGAAGCGTCTCACCGACGGCGCGCTCCAGATCCTGACGGCCGTTCGCGCCCGGGATCGGGACGACCTGACCGTGATCCGCTGCGATCATCGGGACGCGGGGACGATCGCGCAGTTCGATCCCACGACCAAGGCCTTCCAGCCGCTCATCACGCCGAACAAGGCGGTGTTCGATACGTTGGCGCTCGTCGAGCCGGAGGAGTTCTGGGTCCAGTCGCCGAAGGGCCACAAAGTGCAGGCCTGGCTCTTGAAGCCGCCGAACGCCGACCCCGCGAAGAAGCACCCGATGCTCCTCGAGATTCACGGCGGGCCGCGGGTCCAGTACGGCGCCTGCTTCTTCCTCGAATTCCAGATGTTCGCGAACGCCGGCATCTACGTGCTCTTCTCCAATCCGCGGGGATCGCAGGGATACGGCGAGGAATTCACGAAGGCGATCGTCGGCGATTGGGGCGGCCCCGCTCATGAGGACCTCATGATGGTCGTGGACGAGGCCCTGAAGCGGCACCCTGAGATCGATCCCGGGCGTCTCGGCGTGACGGGCGGCTCGTACGGCGGTTACATGACGAACTGGATCGTGGGGCATACGAACCGGTTCCGCGCCGCGCTGACGCAGCGCTGCGTCACGACGATCCAAACGCTCATGCTGGGCGACGACCTCTTCCCGAAGGGGAAGGGCGAGTTCGGCGCGGAGCCGTGGGAGGACTCGGAGCTACTTCGCCGCCAATCCCCGCTGACCTACGTCGAGAACATCACGACGCCGCTCCTCATCACGCACAGCATGGAGGATCACCGCTGCGACGTGACCGAGGCGGAGATGCTCTACAAGGCGCTGAAGGGGCTCCGCCGGCAGGTGGAGATGATTCTCTTCCCCGGCGAAAGCCATGGCCTTTCGCGGAAGGGAACGCCGTCGCGCCGCGTCGCGCGCCTCCACATCATGCGCGACTGGTTCGTGCGGCACTTGTCGCCCGAAGGGGCTCCGGCGCCCGTGACGGCGGTCGCCGAGAGCGTCGGCGCGAACCTGGCGGCCACGAGGCGGAGTGACGCTTAGGGGGAAGGTCATCCTCCTGACCGGGGCGACCGGCGGGATCGGACGGCCGACCACGCTGCTATTGGCTCGCGAGGGCGCCCGCGTTGCGCTCGTCGCGCGAAGCGAGGGCCCGCTCCGCGCGCTCGAGGCGGAAGTGAAGGCGCTGGGCGGCGACGTGGCGGGATTCCCGGGAGACTTGCGACGCGCGGCCGACTGCAAGCGCGTGGTCGACGAGGCGGTGCGGCACTTCGGCGGCCTCGACGCGGTCGTGAACAACGCCGGCGTCTCCATCCTGCGCGAGGCCGAGGAAGCGACCGACGCCGAGATCGAGGAACTCATCGAGATCAACCTGCTCGCGACCATCCGCGTGACGCGGGCGGCGCTGCCCGCCCTCGCGGCCCGGCGGGGAAGCGCGATCGTCAACGTCGCGAGCTTCGCGGCTCGCGTGGGGGCGCCCAACTACTCCTACTACAACGCATCGAAGTTCGCGGTCGCGGGTCTCACCGAGGGCTGGCGGCGCGAATTGCGTCACCGCGGCATCCGGGTCACGCTCTACATGCCGGCCGCCGTCGAAACCCCGCTGCTCGACCGCGCGCCGCGCGATCGGGCGCTTGGCGTGGGCCCGGCGGGCGTGGTGCTCCGCCCCGAGGAGGTGGCCGCCGCGATCGTCCGAGCGCTCAAGTGGCACCCGGCCGATGTCTACACGCCGTTCTGGAACCGTTGGCTTGCCTGGCTCAACCTGATCGCCCCGGCGTTTTCGGATCGCGTGTTGAACGCCCTCTTCCGGTATCCTAGGAAGAAATGACGACCCCGTACACCGACCTCGGCGACTCCGACAACACAGCAGCCGGCGAATCCCGCACTCTGTGGCCGGCGTTCAAGTCGCGCGGCGATCAGCCCGTGGAGCGGAAGCGGATCGCGCTGAGCCTCTCCGGCGGCGGCTTGACCGGCGCCTACTACGAGATCGGCTGCCTCGCCGCCCTCGACGACTTCCTCGGCTTTGATTTCTCCTCGACCGGGTTCGACGTCTACATCGGCGTGAGCGCGGGCGCCTCCGTGGCGGGCATGCTCGCGAAGGGCATCTCGATCCGGAAGGTCTACTGGGCGCTCCTCACGAACTCGGACCCCGCGCTTCAATTCCGGCGCGGCGACATGTACGACGTGAACCGCTGGGCCATCCTCAAGTCCGCGATCAACGTCGGCGCCTCGGTCCCCGGGTATTTCGTCGACTGCATCCAGCGGCAGATCCGCCCGTCGCCCTTCGAGTTCATGCACTGGATCGAGGAGCGGCTTCCGGCAGGCGTCTTTGCGCTCGACAAATTTCAGAAGTACTACGCGAGCATTCTGGAGTCGAACGGCAAGAGCGATTCGTTCGCGGACACCCAGCGGGAGCTCTACATCCCCGCCACCGATCTGGACCTGGGCACGCGGCGCATCTTCTCGGCCCAGGACGCGGAGACGGTGCCGCTCTCGCATGCCGTGGCGGCCTCGTCGGCGATCCCGCTCTTCTTCCGGCCGTTCAAGATCGAGGGACGCGACTACATCGATGGCTCGACCGGCAAGGTGGCGCACCTCGACGTGGCCATCAAAGCGGGCGCGTCGACGATCCTCATCATCAACCCGCTGGTCAACATCTCGAACGACCAGGAAGCCGTCTGCATTCCGAAGCGGGACGGCAAGTGCGCGCGAATCCGAGAGAAGGGAATGTCGTTCATACACGATCAAGCGTCGCGGATCGAGACGCGCATCCGCTTGGACGGCGAGATCCGCCGCTACCAAGCGGAATATCCCGACGTGAAGCTCTATCGAATCGAGCCCTCCTCGAGCGAGGTGATCATGTTCCTGCACAACACCATGAGCGTGCAGGTGCGCGAGGCGGTGCTCCGTTACGGGTACACTTCCATGACGTCGGTTCTGAAGCGCCGGCGGGCCGTCGTCGAAGAGCTGATGCAGTTCCACGGTTTGAACACGCCGGACGAATTGTCAGCGGGGGGCTAGGCCCGCGGGCCACGCGGGCCCGGTCGTCCCGGTCCCAAAGTCCTCCCGGAGAGTGAAGCCATGCCACGTCACGCGTTCCTGGACCAACTGATCCGGGGCGAGTTCGTGCTCCTGGACGGTGCCATGGGCACCGAGCTCGAGCGCCGCGGCGTGAACGTGCCGCTCCCGCTCTGGAGCGCCGAGGCGCTCCGATCGGCCCCCGATACGGTCCGGAAGATCCACGAGGACTACATTCGCGCCGGCGCGGACGTGGTGACCACTGCCACGTTTCGTACGACACCCCGCACGATGGCCAAGGCGGGGCTCGAGCCGACGGAGGCGGAGCGACTCACCGGCATTGCCGTTTCACTCGCGCGCGAGGCGCGCACGGCGGCCGCGTCCGGGCGCGACATCTGGATCGCGGGCGCCTTGGCCCCGCTCGAGGACTGCTATCGACCGCAGGCCGCGCCGGGGCAGGCGGAAGCGACACCCGAGCACACCGCCCAGGCGCGGAGCCTGGTCGAGGCGGGCGCGGACCTCCTCCTGGTCGAGACGATGAACACGATCGGCGAAGCGTGCGCCGCCGCGACCGCCGCGGCAAGCACCGGCGTCCCGTTCATGGTGTCCTTCATCTGCGCCGATCCCACGACCATCCTGAGCGGCGAGTCGCTCGTCGACGCCGCGCGCGCCGTCGAGGCCTTCGCCCCGGCGGCCATCCTCGTCAATTGCACGCCGCCCGACATCGTGGGCGGCTGCCTCGACACGCTCGCCCGCTCGGTCCAGACTCCGGTCGGGTGCTATCCGAATGCGGGCAGCACCGACTTCGACACGCAGGAGTGGCAGCTCGACACGAGGGAGAGCCCGGAGGGACTCGCGCGCCTTGCGGCCGGGTGGATTCGGTCGGGCGCGCTCGTGCTGGGCGGGTGCTGCGGCACGGGACCCGAGCACATCAAGGCGCTCCGCGCCGCGCTGCCGCCGGTCCTGATCGAATGAGCGCCTCGAGCGCGCCCCGCGCCGCCTCGACGCAAGCATCGCTTCGCCCGGCGGCGAGCGTGATTCTCGTCACGCGCGAGCGCGAGGCCCGCGTGCTTTGGGTCCGACGCTCGGAAGCAAACCCGTTTCTCGGCGGGTTTCACTCGTTCCCGGGCGGCCGCCACGCGCGCGAGGACGGTCCCCTGAACGGCGACGAGGCGGCGGACCTTCGCACGATGGCGCGGTGCGCCGCCAGGGAGCTGTTCGAGGAAACCGGGCTTCTCGTCGGCTTCAGGGGCAGGCCGCCGAAAGCGGAGGTCCAGCGTAAGCTTCGCGAGGAAGTCCTCGAGGGTAAGGCGGAGTTCTGGCCGGCCGTGGAAAAGGCGTGGGGCCTTCGGTTCGCGCCCGATTCGTATTTGCCGTGTGGCCGGTGGATCACGCCGCACTTCAGCCGGGCGCGGTTCAACACGAACTTCTTCTACGTGGCGATCGACGACGTGGTGGAGCCGGATGTCTGGCCCGGCGAGCTCGAGTCCGGCGCCTGGGTCGATCCCCGCGAGGCGGCGCGTCTCTGGGAGGAGGACCGGGTGGTGCTCGCCATGCCCACGCTCCACACGATCCGGGTCTTGGCCGACGGCGCGCACGGGCTCCCCGCGCGCCTTCACGAGATTCCGGAGGCGAACGGCGTGCCGTCGCGGCACGTGCTGGTGCGCCCTGCTGTCACCATGGTCCCGCTTCGAAGCGAGACGCTGCCACCGGCCACGCACACGAACGCGATCGTGGTCGGTGACGGCGACGCCTTCGTCGTCGACCCTGGATCCGCGGAGCCCGAGGAATTGGATGCGCTCGATCGCGTCGTGCGGGGGGCGTTGGGTCTCGAGGGGCGCGTCATCGCGGTGCTCCTCACGCATCGGCACCGCGACCACATCGCCGGGGTCGCGGCCACGCGCGAGCGCTACTCGGCACCCGTCTGGGGGCATTCCGAGTGCGCCGAGCGCCTGCCGCTCGACCGCGTGCTCCGGGACGGCGACGTGATCGATGTTCCCGGGCGCCACCCGCGGCGGCTCCGCGTGTTCGAAGCGCCGGGCCACGCGCGCTCCCACCTCGCCTTCTTCGAGGAGACGTCGCGCACGCTCATCGCGGGCGACGTGGCGTCCGGCCTCGGCACGGTGGTCATCGCGCCGCCCGACGGGAACATGCGCGACTACTTGGCAACGCTCGAGCGGCTCAAGGCGCTCGACGCGCTGACCCTGATCCCTGGGCACGGGCCCCCCCATCGCGGCGTCGCGCGGCTCTTCGACGCCCTGATCGAGCACCGGCGCCTTCGCGAGTCGCGCATCCTTCGCGCGCTCGCCGCGGGACCGCTCGACTTGGAAACGCTCCGCGCACAGGTCTATTCCGACACGCCGGGCGCGGACCCTACGCTCTCGACAAAGACGCTCGCCGCGCATCTCGAGAAGTTGGCGGCGGAAGGGCGCGTGAGCCTCACCGCCGATGCCGCTCGGTTGATCGAATGAACCGCAGCCTGGCCCTTTGCCCATAGCCTGATTATGCTTGGGGTCCCCACCTAGCCGGAACGGAAGATCATGCGCGAGCGCAAGAGCCACGCCTCTACCGGGATCGCCTGTGCTGGACTTGGGCTAGCCTACCTCTTCCTAATTGTGGGTTCCTCTTGCAGCGCGCGGGCGCTCAGCCTTGGACTTACGTGCAACCCCACCGCCTACCAGCCCGGAACGCCTGAGGATCAGATCTGCAATCCGACACCAGAGGGCACCCTGGCGGACATGAGGCTTGCCGTTGCCGTTCTCCAGGACACAACGAAGATGGCCAATTGGCGAAATATTGCATGGTACCTTGGTTCGCTTGGTTTCCCCGAGTGCTTTGAACCACTACGGAACTTCGTCTGGAACACTCACGCCCATAGTGATTCCATGCGTTACATGTTCGATGCACTTTGTTCGGCCCAAACAACCATTGGGCATGTTGCTGCGGAGTACCCGCATGCCCTGGACTACCTAATTCAGTCTGCCAACCCATCTTTCTGGGAGGCCCTCCCCTGGCGGGAAACGCGAAGGACAAGTCCCGAGCTCTGGCTGGCGTTGAGTGAAGCCAGCATCAGGGCGCTCGGATTGTCGGGTGCGCCAGAAGCTGGGCAGATGCTCCGTCGGCTCAGGCAATGGCCATACAAGGAGGCTCAGCGAGACGCGATCGATGAGGCACTCCAGACGCACCGCCGAGTCCGGCGGGAACGCAAGTACTTCCCGAACCACGATCCGTGGACTCGGCTCTACCATCTGCAAGAGATGATGGCACCGACAACCGAAGATGTTCGCCTCGCTGGGGCATGGCGCTGGATGCGCTCCACTGGAGGGGGAGGTTCCTATCACACCCCGCCTGCGTGCGGATGGTCGCGCACGCTCTTCTTCGGAGACAGCACGTACTCATTCTGGGAGAGGGATTCTGTCGGCGAGTATCGAATGTGTAGTGGAACGTATGTCCTGCATACTCTCGGCGGCCAAAGGAAAGGGCCGTGGGTCGAGCTGCGGGGCTGGTCCTGGGTAGGACCTGGGACGTTTTGGCTACAATTCATGGGGCCAGACTTGATTAGGCTCCACCCAGGTGGTGAGGACGGT
>DATEND010000048.1:0-4107 GCA_035275245.1 Candidatus Eiseniibacteriota bacterium | reverse complement strand
GGACGAAGCGATTCCATCCCCCCGACTCCGGCTTCCGCCCGTCGGGCATCGGCCGGGCGGCCGACGATTCCGGACCGCTCAACCAGAGCGTCAGGTCGCCTTTCGAAAGGATCGCGATCGGCGGGAATCGCTTGACCAGCTTGAATTCCAGACGTTCGAGGTAAAAGGGGAGCGCCTTGTCGACGTCGGGGACGAAGTATCGAACGCTGGCCATGCGGGACCCGAGCGCTAGCCCAGCGTGTACCCGCCGTCGACGATGATGACCTGGCCGGTCACCCACGACGACTTGGGCGTGCAGAGGAAGGCGGCGACGTTCGCGACCTCCTCCGGCGTGCCGACCCGGCCGAACGGCGTGCGGGCGGTGGACTCGCGGATGATCTCGTCGTAGCTCGGGAAGACTTTGAGCGAGTCGGTGTCGATGAACCCGCCGGAGACCGCGTTCACGTTGATCTTCTTGGGCGCGAGCTCGAACGCGAGGTACCGGACGAGCGTTTCGATGGCGGCCTTGGAGACGCCGATCGCGGCGTAGCCGGGGATGTAGCGGTGGCTCCCGAGCGAGGTCAGCGCCACGATCTTCCCGCCCTCCGGCATCAGCTTCACCGCTTCCTGCGCGCAGAAGAGGAGCGCCTTCGCGTTCGTGGCCATGGCCACGTCCCACATCTTGTCGTTCACCTCGAGCACGTTTCCGAAGTGCCCGAGCGCGGCGTTCGAGATCAGGATGTCGAGCTTCCCGAACTCCTTCTTGATCTCCTCGAACATGCCGGGGATCTGCTCGGAGTTGCCCATGTTGGCGCGGAGCGCGATCGAACGAACGCCCTTCGACTCGATTTCGGCCACGGCGGACTTGGCCGCGTCGCGACTGCGAAAGTAGTTGATCGCCACGTCCGCGCCCAGGCCGGCGAGGTTCAAGGCGATGGCCTTTCCGATGCCGCGGGTGCCGCCGGTGACGAGCGCCTTCTTGCCCTTCAGCTCCGCCATGCTCCCTCCGTGTAAGTCATTGAACGGGCGCAGATTCTGTAAAATGGCGGGCCCGAAGTCAAGCAAAACGGCCGGCGGGGTCGCCGGCCGTTGAAAATCGAGTCGGAATTCTGGGGTGGCTAGGCGCCCGGCTTCATCTCTCGAGCGACGAGGGAAAGCGCGGCGTTTTCGCGCCAGCCGCTCACGAGCGCGACCAGATGGACCGGGCTTCCGTCGGCCGGACGGGCCAGCGACGCCCCGATCGAGAGCGGGAATGTCTGGCCGGTCTCGTCCAACGTGAAGGTGGCGCCGCCGTTCTTGGCCGTGGCCAAGGTCCCGCGGGCCTCGAAGAGCACATCGACGACGCTCAGGTCATGGAGCCGGTTGTCGGCCAGCGAGCGGATCACCTGCCGAAGCGGAAGCTGCCGCGGCGTCGTGTACCGCACTTCGACGCGGTCGTTGGCCACCTTCGTCTCGCCCCCGTCCGTCGTGGAGCGGACCATTTGCCGGATCGTGGTGCGGCAGTGCGAGCAAGCCGTGCACCCACGTAGCGCCAGGTAAACCCGCGCGAACGGCGTGCTGTCGGCGGCGACGGCGCCGGCACCCTTCTTCGAAACGCCCGCCGCGGAAGGGGGCACGGCGACACTCGCGACGAGAAGCATTGCCGCCGCCGCGAGCGCGGTGCGGTGGATCGATTTCGTGATGATCGCCCGTGTCACGTTGGTCTCCTCCGGCGCCCTAGAAGAGGAACGCCGCGCCGAGGTTGATGCGGTTGAGGGTGGCTTCGGTGCCATCCTCCCAATGTTCGAAGTCCGCTTTGAACGAAAGTTTCTCGATGGGGAGATAGGACACGCCCCCGGTGATCACTTCGCGATCGAACGCCGGATCCGCGGTCAAGCCGGTCGGCATTTCCGCGTTCGTGTCGAATCGCTCGTAGCGCGCGAAGAGGAAGAGCGAGCGCCGTGAGTCGGGCTGAGCGTCGCGACGGAGCAGGTCGTAGGCGGCCTCGCCGTAGAAGCCCTGCATGGCCTCGCCGACGTTCTCGAGGGTCACAGCGGCCACGCTGTCGGCGCCGTCCAGGAAGTCCAGCGCGAAGACGCCGCGCAGATCGATGCCGCCCCGGCGGAAGCGGGCGTCGAGCGCGACCATGCCCACCTTCACGTCGCCGAGTCCCGGCTCGCTCTGATCGGCGCCGCCGTAGTAGCCCGAGGCGCCCAACGAGAGTCCCGCCGTGGTCGCGTATTCCAAACGCGCGACGCCGGCGAGATCCTCGGCCTTCGCTTCGCTCGAACCCGACCGGCCCTCTCGAATTCCTTCCGCACCCGTGAAATTCATGGCGTTCAACCCGGTGACCAAATACGCCCGATACCCGAGCGAACCGCCGGCCGCGCGGCCGACGACGCCGATCCCGTTCTCCTGCCACGTCGTCGGGATGATGCTCCGCTGGACGTAGGGACGCTCGACGCTATAGAAGAGCGGCGGCTCGTGGAATTCGTTGAGGGGCCCGACCGGCATCAAGAGGCTCCCGACCCGGAGCGACATCGTGGCGCTCATGTCGTAGTCGATGTGCGCGTACTCCAGCTCGATCTCCCTCGCGGCGTGCTCGTAATCGATTTCGGCGTCGAGGCGAAACGCGGGCGTGAATTCATACGTCCACCCGAGCACGAACCGATGCACGTCGGCCGAGCTCGTCGCGGACTGATCCATCGTTCCGGTCTCCGGATTGTTGTAGTGAAACTCGCCGTATCCGTGGAATTGGAGGCGCTTCTCGACGTCCTCCTCGGCGATCGCGAGGGACGGGACGGTGGCGTGGATCAAGGCCGCGGCGGTAAAAGCAGCGAAGAGCGCTGCGACAGAGCGACGGGACGTGATGCGAGACGAGCGAGCCATGGGCTGGAACGAATCCTCCCTGGAAGTTGTCGGCGATTGCGACCGGGGCGTTTCGGCGCCGCCTCGTGGGGTCGCGGATTTCACTTTTGAGACACAGTTTCAATAAGCCCTGAACGCGACGCGGAAGAATCGCCCAAGTATTCTTACGCGACAAGGAAAATGTTTAGTGGCCTTAATTTTCCCCGCGGGGGCGGCCACGGCATTGAATCAAGCCGAGTTCGGGCGCACTTTCCGACGTTCACTTTTGCGACCATGTCTCAATTATGGCCGCCCTTGCGCCTTCAACCCTGCTCGTAGATAGTCGTGGCTCATGGGCAAACTCATTTTCGGGGCGCTCCTCGTGGGTGCCGGCGGGATTCTTCTCGCGATTCAGCTCGGCTACCTTCCGCCGCAGACGGGACCGTGGCTCCTCACGTACTGGCCCGTCATTCTCATCGCGATCGGCCTCGCCTACCTCGCCAACGCGGTCAAGAACCCCCTTCTCGGGTGGTTCGCGGTGATCGTCATCATTGGCGGACTCGCTTTCGGCGCCTGGTGGGCGCATGAAAACGGCACGCCGTCGCGGCCAACGGTCGAGACGATGTTCAACCTCGACCGCCCTCACGTTGAGTCCCTGACTCTTCGTACCCGCACCCTCGCCGGCGCGTTTTCCCTCGGGGATGGCGGCGCCACGCGGCGCCTCCGCGTCGCGATCGAGGGGGCGGGGGACAAGGTGGATGGAAGTCCACGCTACATTGCGACGAGAGGTGGGGCGCTGCTCGAGTGGCCCACGAAGGGCGAGCGCGTCTACGAAGCGCCCTTCGGCGGCAGGATGCAGGTTCAGGCGCCGGATCGGATGCCCGTGCGGGTCGAGGCGAAGAGCCTCTTCTCCTCCGCGCGTGTCGATCTCTCGAAGCTTCGGTCGGATCGCTGCTCGTTCGACGCGATGGCCTCGAGCGTGCGCCTCGATCTTCGCGGCCCTGCGCGACCGGCGAGCGTCCGCGTGAAGGGATTCCTGTCGACGACGGAGATATTGCTGCCCCCGAGCAGCCCCGTGCGAATCGAGTTCACGTCCCCCATCTCGAGCCGGGACCTCCCCGAGGATTTCCTGCAGCACGCACCCGGTCGAGGCAAGTCGAAGACGAAGATCTGGACCTCGGAAGGGTCGGGCACGCCGCTTCTGATCCTCATCGATGGTCCCCTGATGCACCTGAAGATCCGACGAGAGACGGCGAAGGCAATTTAGAACCGCCCGCCGCACGCGGCGCCACCACCACGAGG
>DATEND010000047.1:0-5340 GCA_035275245.1 Candidatus Eiseniibacteriota bacterium | reverse complement strand
AACAAACCGCGTCAAATCACCGCCGGCGATTCACGTTCAACTTGCCCCGGGGCAGGTTGAGACATGGTTTGTTGCGTAGGAGTGGGAGAGGAATCAGGAGCGGTCCCGAACCGAGGTGCCGGCCCGCGGCGACGTTCAACTTGCCCCGGGGCAAGTTGGCACGTGAATAGTGGTGTCCCCAACGGGATTCGAACCCGTGTTGCCGCCGTGAAAGGGCGGTGTCCTAGGCCAGGCTAGACGATGGGGACTTCCCGAGAGCCATGAAGCGAATCAGGCGGGCGGTTACTCGGTGAAGCGGCGGCCATGATAGCGCACCGGAGCATCCCCTGCCAGCCCTCGCGAACTCGTCCGAGAGCCATTCCTGCGCTGGTTCGATCCAGCCACGATTTGGGCGAGACCTCCCAAACGGTCCGAAGCGACCACTTCAGCATTTCATTCTAATCAGCTGAAACGAAGCGATTTAACAACTATGCGCCTCAGGCATGGCCCATGCCTATCTACCGGTACGTCTGAAAGGGCAAGGGAGGCCGCGAGGGCGGGAACGGAGCGCCCAAGGGAAGGAAGAGGGTATGGAGGTCGTCGAGATGCTTCTCACGGTCTACATCACGTTAGTGGTGGCGGCGGGCGGGCTGGCCCTTTGGGCGGCCGGCGCTCCCGACCCGACCATTGGCGGACTGCCTCTTCTCTTCTGGCTCCTGGCCAACCTACTTGGCGAGCTGCTCTGGCTGCCGGCGCCCAAGGGTCGCGGCTACCTGAGCATGGCCAACGCCGCCAACTTCGCCACGCTGATCCTTCTGCCGGCGTCCTCCGCGGTCTTGGTGACCGCGACGGGCGGCGCGTTGGCGGATCTCATCTTCCGCCGTAGGTCGTGGGATCGCGCGCTCTTCAACTTCGGAATGTGCGCGGTGACCGTCTCGGTGTCGTCGCTTGTCTTCCGGAATTCGGGCGGGCTCGGTACGAACATCGATTCGCTCTTGTCGCCGCTCAACGCGGTGCCGCTCCTCGCGGCGGCGATTACGTACTTCCTCATCAATACGGGCTTGGTTTCGGGCGTCATCGCCCTTCACCAGGGACAGTCGGTTCGGGAGGTGTGGCGTGAGAGCTTCGCGTTCTCCTACGAGCTGGTAGGAGCCACGGTGCTCATGTTGCTTGGCTACCTCTTCGCGATCCTGTTCCTCACGTGGGGATACATGAGCGCCTTCATCGCGGTGATCGCGACCTACTTCATTCGCGATGCCTACGTTCGTTACGTGACGGGAACACAGGCGGCGACATCGGTCGTCGTGGAACAGAAGCCAAGCGCGGCCCGCGGGGCCGCCACCTCGGCCGACAGGAGGGTTTCATGAGCGGCAGCTGGCATCTCTCGGTTCGGGTACGGGCGCTCGCCGCCGCGATCCTTCTCCTGGCATTCGTTACCGGATGCGGCACCGCTCCCCTGGATCCCGTGCCTCCGGTCGATACGGGCGTCGGCAATCCCGCGCCGCCCACCGGCCCCGAGGTTCTCGTCATCCATCCCGACGGGAGCGTGAGCTACACGCGCCCTCCCGCGGACCCATCCCTCGCTTCGACGTTTGAGCCACAGCCCGTCCCCGCCGAGCGAAAGCTCGTACGGTCGGCGGTCGTGGATGGCGCCGAAGGCGGCACGCTGCGCTGCGGACGCTTCGTGCTCCTGCTTCCGGCAGGCGCGTATGACGGCGAGGGCACGGTCACGATGTCGATGCCCGACTCCACGGTCATGATCGTGGAATTGGAGATCGCGCCGGCGGACTTGAACGGATTCCAAGTGCCGATCGATCTGGCGATCACCACGACGGATGTCGCGGTCTCGCCCGATTCGCTCCAGCTCTACTACTACAACCCCGACGTCAAGGAATGGCAGGCGCTCTCCTGCGACAATACGCTCGAGGACGACCCGCGCCTGGTCGACGATGCGCAGCCCATGGGCACGCAGACCAAGGGCGTTCTCACACCGCTCAGCCATTTCTCGAAGTACTCGGCTGGAAAGGCAGGCTGGTAGGCCCCTCCACTCCTTCGCGCCCCCCTTCGCGAAGTCCGGACCCTGCCGGCCCAAAGGCCGCCGCCCACCCCTGCGGCGGCCTTGCCGTTTCTACGCGTTGCGCCCCACAGTGCCTCCCGCTATCATTGTCGATTCCACGCCACCGTTTGAGCCGCGCGCACGTTTCCCTGGAGGGATGCATGGTGAAGTTCGACGGCGTCGATTTCCTCGAAATCGACGGCCTTCTCAGCGAAGAGGAGATCGCGGTGCGCGGCACCATCCGCGATTTCGTGACCGACCGCGTGATTCCGGTCATCGAGAAGCACAATCGCGAGGGGACCTTTCCCGCCCAGCTGATTCCCGAGATGGGCGAGCTTGGCGTCTACGGGGCCACGATCTCCGAGAAGTACGGATGCGCCGGTCTCAACAACGTGGCCTACGGTCTGATCATGCAGGAGCTCGAGCGGGGCGACAGCGGGCTGCGGTCGTTCGTGTCGGTGCAGGGCGGGCTCTGCATGTACCCGATCCTCGCCTACGGCACCGAGGAGCAGCGGATGAAGTACCTGCCCGAAATGGCCAAGGGCAAGGTCATCGGCTGCTTCGGGCTCACCGAAGCGGACTTCGGGTCGAACCCGAGCGGCATGCTGACGACCGCGAAGAAGGACGGCGACTCCTACATCCTGAACGGCAGCAAGATGTGGATCACGAACGGCGGCGTGGCCCACATCGCGATCGTCTGGGCCAAACTCGACGGCCGGATCCGGGGCTTCCTCGTCGAACAAGGCACCAAGGGATATTCCACGAAGGACATCCACGGAAAATTCTCGCTTCGGGCGTCGGTCACGTCCGAGCTCGCGTTCCAGGATTGCCGGATCCCCGCGGCAAACCTACTTCCGAACGTGGAGGGGCTGAAGGGCCCGCTCGGGTGCCTCAACCAGGCCCGATACGGCATCGCGTGGGGCGGGCTCGGCGCCGCCATGGCCTGCTATCACGAGGCGCTCCACTACGCGAAGTCGCGGATCCAGTTCGACCGCCCCATCGCGGGCTTCCAACTCGTGCAGCAGAAGCTGGCGTGGATGATCCGCGAGATCACGAAGGGGCAGCTTCTGGCGCTTCAGATGGGACGGCTCAAGGATTCCGGAAAGCTCAAGCCCGAGCAAGTGTCGCTGGGCAAGATGAACAACGTGGAGGTCGCGCTCAAGTGCGCGCGGACCGCCCGGGAGATCCTCGGCGCCAACGGGATCACCGACGAGTACCAATGCGGCCGGCACATGTGCAATCTGGAGTCCGTGTACACGTACGAGGGAACCCACGACATCCACACGCTCGTGCTCGGCGAGGCGGTTACGGGAATCCCCGCGTACAAATAGGCTCGCGCCAAGCTCGTCCCCCGCTCGGCGTGCCCGCCTGCTAGAACGGGAAGTAGAACATCGCGAGGAATTCTTTGTCGATCACGCCCCCCGGACGGTCGTAGTAACGGCCGGAGAGCTTGATCTCGGTGAACGGGACCGGATTGAGATCCATCTCGAGCGTGTACCTCCGCTCGATGAGCGCTCCCGCGGCACGGTCCGGGTTCACCCAGTCGAATTTACCCCGAACATTGAGCCCACGCAGCGCGCGGTAGTCTGCCTCGGCGAAAAACGCCTCCAGATTCGTCGCCACTCCCACCGGGAAGTCGTCGGTTCCCCGCGCGTACTCCCCGAGCGCCGTGAACGGCCCCTTGGTCGCGGATCCGTAGAGCGCCCAGCGGTCGTGCTTCACGTCGAGGTCCTCCGCGTACCGATGGAAGCCGGACAGTCCCGCTTGGAAGGCGCTTACGGCGCGCCCCACCTTCGCCGCGATGGTTTGGGCGCGCTCATCGAACGGCGTGGTGCCGTTCGTGAAGGAAACCTGTCCGAACCACCGCGACCCGATGGCTCCCACCTCGATCCCCGCGTCATCCTTCTGAGAGTCGTACGGGAGAAACGCCAAACTCCGCACGTACGACGTGTGATCGTCCTGCCGCAAGCCGAACGGCAGGCGAAAGCGTCCCACGCGCGCGTACGTGCGGCCCGGAAGCCCCTCGAGCATGCCGTAGAGTTCGCGCGCGACGTAGCCCGTCGGGAATCCGGGATCGTCGACCGTGATGCCGTGGCTCGCGACGAGCGTCAGGTGTTCGTGCGGCGTAACGGCGACGTTCACCTGGCCCTGCATCGGGAAGAAGGTCGACGAGGTGAGCGTGGGACCGCCGTTGGAGTGAGACGCCACGTAGAGGATCCGCGTGTCGAGCCCGACCGCGATCCATTCGTTCAGCCTCGGGTCCACCGTGACCTTCGCGAAGCGTTCCTCGGCCTCGAGTGCGTGGCGATTCTTGAGGTAGACGAAGCCGAAGTCGTTCCGCATCCCGCCGCCATTCGGGTCGACGTGGCAAGTGGCGCACGTGGCACCCTCTCGCGACGCGTAGAGCGGGAGCGCGTCCGCGGGCGCCGCGACGAGGCTGAACGCCAAGGCGGCCAGTACGGCCAGGGCGGTGGCGAGTCGGCTGAACGATGGGATCACGGAGAGGTCCTCCTTCCAGCAAGGGAATAGCGCGGCTCCGGCAGCCGGAATACCACGAGATAGAGCGCGATCAAAGCACAGCCGAAACCGACCCACGCGACGGGCATGAAGCCGAAGTGGTCGATCAGGGTGCCCGAGGATCCGGCGATCAACGCGGCGAGCGGCGCGACCAGCGCCGGGATGATCCCCAGGTAGGCCGTGTTGTCGTCGTGAGGACAGAACGCCATCGAAAGATTGTAGAGCGCGAGCCGGTCCGCCACGATGAAGACGCCGAGCGCGAACGCGGTGGCGAAGTAGAAGGCGGCATGGCCGCCCCAGATCGCGAGGGCCAGACCGACCGTCAGCGCCGTCATGGCGATGACCGCGACGCGCGCGTACCCCCACCGGTCGCCGATCACGCCCGTCAGGACGCTTCCCAGCATCTGGCCCCCCATGCAGACGGCGGTGTAGATCGCCGAGTCCTGCGGCTTGAGCCCGAATCGGCCTTCCGCGAAAACGGGGTAGTACGTCGCCAGAAGAAAACTGCCGGTCGAGAGAAGGAGCGCGAACAAATAGGCGCGGAGCCCGCTCCGGTCCGCCAGGATCTCGCGCGCGTGCCGCGCCACGTCGCGGAGTGCCTCGCCGGGCGGCGACACGGCGCTGGGTTCCTCCACGATCGGAAGGAAGAAGAAGCTTCCCACCCCCATGCAGAGGCCGGCGATGAGAAAGCCGAAGGCATAGTTCGCCGGAAACGATAGCGACGATCCGAGTACGCGGCTGCCGACCCACCCTCCGGCCACCCCCATGAGCGTCTGGAAGAAAAAGAT
>DATEND010000046.1:0-2814 GCA_035275245.1 Candidatus Eiseniibacteriota bacterium | reverse complement strand
GTGGGTCGAACGCCCCGGTCCGGCACCCGAAGGCGTCGGCCGCGGAGCTCTCCTCCCACGACCCGAATCAGGCCCATCCCGCCTCCCGCACGCGGGCGAGCACGAGATCGGCCACCTCGTCGGGAGTGCGTCCGTCCGTATCCACGACGGCGGCCGCCGCCGTTTCGTAGGACTCCCGGCGCGCCTCCCAGAGCGCCGTGAGCCGCGACTCGGGATCGCTCCCCTCGAGGAGCGGCCGCGCCGCCTCGGGCGCCTTCCCGCCCGCCGTGAGGCGCGCCGCGGCCGTCTTCGGCGAAACGCGAAGCCAGATCGTCAGTGCCCGGGCGGCGAGGCGGGCGCGGCTCTCCGGATCGAGAATCACCCCGGCGCCGCAGGCGACCACGAGCCGCGCGCGCGGATCCTCTTCCAGCGCGGTCCGGAGCGCGGCGGATTCGCGCGCGCGAAACGATCGCTCCCCATCCCGGCGAATGAGCGCGGGCACGTCGACGCCGGCCGCGCGCGCGATCTCTTTGTCGAGATCGATCCAGTCGCAGCCGAGACGCGAGGCGACCTTGGGCGCCACCTTGGTCTTGCCCGCGCCGGACAACCCGATCAGCGCCACGCGCTCGCTCACGCCCCTCCGCGTTTTCCGAAGATGGCCCAAATGGAAACGGGGCCTTCCCGACGTGGGAAGGCCCCGCAGTATACCGTCGCCGCCGGCGCTTCGCCAGCGGCGGGCGTGTCGTTAGTGAGCCGCCGTCTCCATCCCGAGGATCTTCGGCGTCACGAAGATCAGGAGCTCGCGCTTGGCTTTGGTCTTGGACGTGGACCGGAACAGATTCCCGAGGAGCGGGATGTCCATGAGGATCGGCACGCCCCGGTTGGTCTCGGTTTCGTTGCTCCGGATGAGCCCGCCGATGACCGCCGTCTCGCCGTCGTTCACCATGACGCGCGTGTCGGCCATCGTCGTGTTGATGATGATGCCGCCCTGGACCGTCGCCTGCGCCGCGAGGTCCGACACCTCCGGATGGATGTCCATCGTGATCTTGTTGCCGACGTTGATGTGCGGCGTCACGTTGAGCTTGATGCCGATCGTCGTGAGCTGCGTCACCGCGTTTCCGGCGAAGTCCTGCACGATGAGCGGAATCTGCTGGCCCACGACCACCGACGCTTCGCGGTTGTTCACGGTCGTGATGCGCGGATTCGAGATGATGTTGGCCTTGTTCTGCGTCTCGAGCGCCTGGAGCGTGGCCTCCACGCTGCCGAACGGCTTCACCGTGCCGAGGCGCACCTGGCCCGCGGGATTGCTCACGTCGCCCGCGTTGATGTCGATGTTCTCGGACACGCCCGCGTCGAAGATGTCCATGTTGTGCACGCCCCAGTCGATGCCGAGGCTGCGCGTGGCGGTGACGTCGACGTCGACGAGGCGCGCCACGATCTCGACCTGCGGCGTCCGCGTGTCGAGGCTACGGATCATCGACTCGGCCTGATCGAGGCGCTCGTCGATGTCGGTGACGAGGAGGGCGTTCGAGCGTTTGTCCACTTCGATGTGGCCGCGCTTCGTCAGCGTCTTCTCGACCGCCTTGCCCATCTCCTCCGCGTTCGCGTAGGCGATCGGGATGATCCGCGTCTGAAGCGGGAGGAGTTCCTCCGCCGCGCGGGCCGCCGTGTTCCGCTCCATCTCTTCCTTGCGGAGCGTCTCGAGGTTCGAGATGACGATCGTCTGTCCCTGCTCGATCATGCCCAATCCCTGGGCGCGGAGCACGATGTCGAGCGCGTGGCGCCACGGAACGTTCCGAAGTCGGAGCGTCACGGCGCCCTTCACTTCCTTGCTGGCGACGATGTTCTTGCCGCTGAACTCGGAGAGGCTCCGAAGCACGGTCTGCACCTCGGCGCCCTGCACGTCGAGCGACATGCGGCGATTGTCCGAGGGGTCATGGTTCACGCGCTCGGCCTCGATGGTGACCTTGTCGGCGTCTTTCGGCGCCGGCGTCTCGACCGCGAGCACGATGTTATTGCCGAGCTGGCTCACGCCGTAGGAGCTGGCCTGCGCCAAGTCCACGACGATGCGGGCGCCGGTGTCCTGACCCCAGCCCATTTCGGTGGCGCGAACCGCCTTGACCGGCGCTCCGTCGCGGCCGGCCCACGTGCGCTCCGCGAACGCGAGCGTCGCGCCGGGGCAATCGAGGACGATCCGGTCCGGCGACTCGAGGGTGAAATCGTGGTAGTTGATCGGCGCGTCGGCCTCCACGATGACCTGCGTCCCGCCACCCGAGTCCTTCAGCGAGATGCTCTTCACCGTCACGCCCAGCGCCGGAGCCGCCACGACTAGAAGCAGGAGCGCCGCCAGCGCCCCCAAGGCACCCTTCCGGCGACCCGCCATACCGCTAGTTTCGAGCCGCATTCTCGTCACCCTCTTTCGGTTGCAGTTTGATCGACAACGTCTGGGACTCGCCGAAGGCGTTCTGTACGATCTGGAGCTCCGACTTCGCGATTCCCGAGATGTAGCCGTTCACGACCGGATCCCCCACCCGCAGCACGAAACCGCGGCCGCGGCTGTCCTCCACCAGCGCAAACTTGTCCGAGGCGCCCCACATGATTCCGACCAGGTGGATGTCCCCGACGTCCACGAGCGAGCCGTCGCCTTGGCCCTGGAACTTTCCGTCGATCAGCGACTGGAACGGATCGCGCCGCCCGCCGCTGGTATAGGTGTATTGATCGCGCGCGAAGAGGACGCTCGCGTCGAGGGACTTGGGAGCCTCGAGCGCACCGGCGCCCGCCGCTCCTCCGACCGGCACCTCTCCCGGAACGACGGCAGTCCCCGTCGCGGGAATC
>DATEND010000045.1:0-3681 GCA_035275245.1 Candidatus Eiseniibacteriota bacterium | reverse complement strand
GGCTGTTGAACGACGCCTTCTGGTGGAGGAGGAGGTAGGTGAGCTCGTCCTCGAATGCTTGCGCGTCCATCTCCGACGCGAAGTAACCCTGGGCGCGTCCCCACTTCGCGATCGTCGTCACCACGCGGCCGATCAGTTGCTTCACCGAACGCTCACGCTGCGGCGTTCCCATCTGCCCGCGGAAATACTTCGAGGCCACCACGTTCGTCGCCATTTGGGACCAAAACGAAGGGAACTCGAGGTCCTTCTGCTCGAACACGACCTTGCCGTGCTCGTTGGTGATGACCGCACTGCGGAGGTCCCATTCGACCTCCTGGAAGGGATTCACGCCGGCGCGCGTGTAGACGCGGGGGAAACGAAGCCCCTTCTTCGATACGCCCAATTCCCGCTTCGCCTGCGTGCTCACGTCCATTCCTTCCGTCGACTCCAAGATCGCGGTGCCTTCGCTGATTGCCGAACCTTCGCTGCCCAAGTCCCTGACCATCGTGCTTCCCCTCTCCTAGTGCCGCCCTCCACCCGAGGACCGCGTTCCCTGCGGCCCCATCACCCGGCCCTCAATAACCGGGGATCCGACGTGTGTGTGACCGGGGTCGGACATTAGCCGAGGGGGTCCGAACCCCGTCAAGACAAAACACAACATGTAGGGGTCCCATGCCATTCTACCCCAACCTATTGGGTTCGAAAAGGGCATACGACCGGGTATTTGTACCAATGGGGTGGCGAAAAGGGCCGTCCCCATGCGCCAAATCGGGGCCACAATCCGAAAAACCCCTATCTGTATTGGATTCCCGCTGGGGCAACGGAGGGTCAGAAATTGCGATCCGGTGAACGGGACGTGTCGGTTTGGTGAACGGATTCCGGATCGAAATTCACCGCTTTTCGGGCACTCTCGGCGCGCGGCCACGAACGGGGGCTTCCGCTCTCGAGGCGATCCCCCTATTGTCCGAGGGAAGGAGGTGCCCCATGCCCGGCGACTACTGCTGCATCGATGAGTCCGATGTCTTCGTCACCGTCTATTGGGGCAAGCTCTCGCTCGTCGACATCCTGGATACGATCACGCGCCGCCTCCACGATCCCGATCTCCCCTCGGTAAAGGCGAACGTCATCGATCTCTCGCACGCGACCTGGACCGACTTCCCGCCCAAGTACACGCACGACGAGCTGGAGCGGCTTCGCCCTGCGTTCGCGCCCCCGAAAGTGCGCACCGTCCTCGTGGCGCCCAGCGAGTTCTTCTACGGCTTCGGTCGCATGTATGCGCTCATCCAGGTCGTCTACGGAGCCGCGAAGGTGGATGTCGTGCGTTCCTGGAAGGAAGCGGCGAGTGTCTTGGCCATCGATCTCGCACCGGCCGAGGCGTGGGCCAAGGATCGCGCGCTGTCGGGCGGCGACGTCGCGACGACGAAGTTTCAGAGATCCGAGTAGCGCCGCTACAGCCCCGAGCGCCCCGCTTCAGCACGTCCCTTCTCGTACAAAACGTCCGATATCAGGCGACGGGGACCCGCGACCCTCGCCGTATTTCGCCGTAACCCCCTGTGCTCCCAACGTTCGGCGTTCCGTGGCACGGCGGATGCCTAACTCTCCCAGTGCCGCCGCTGATGCACGATTTCGCGGCGAGCTGAATTCGAGAGGAGGATGCGCCCCATGCACAAGGCAATCAAAGTTTCCGTTCTCGCGGCGGTGCTGTCGGCGACAGGATGCGCCACCGACGGTGCTTACTCAGCGCGCGTCGAGATATCGAACGCACCGCCGCTTCGCATAGGTTGGTATTCGCGTCCTGCGTACGCCGTGGAATACCGCGGAGTCTACGTCGTCGATTCACATGCCTATGACGCCGACTGCGACGTCTTCCAATACTCAGGATCCTGGTATGCCTACACGAGCGGCTATTGGTATCGCTCGCGCAGCTACGACGGTCCCTATGTTGCCATCTCGGTGTCGCGCGTGCCGGACCGGATCTTCCAAGTTCCCGATCGCCACTGGAGAAGGGGGCATCCGCAAGGTGGTCCTCCGGGGCGGAGGTATCGAGACCGCGACCGTGACCGCGATCGTGACCGCGACAGAGACCGCAATTGGGGATCGTGACGCGCGACGATCGGCGAACGTGGGCAGTCATGCAGCAGTGACGTGACAATCGATTCAAGAAAGGACCTCGAGGTCCCCGCTTATTCCCCCCCCGCGCGGGGTCCTCAAAGGGCGGGCAATGTTTGACGGAGTGCAAAACGGCCTCCGTCGACGGGCCGCACCATCCCGCGGCCTCGCCCGCCCCCCCTTTCTTGAATCCAGGGTCCACTCGGTGGCATACTGGCCCCCACTTCTCAGCTGGGGGCCAGGTTCGTTTTGGGTCTCCCGTCACGCGGCCCTTCGGAGGACCCGATGCCCAGCGACAAGCATGCGGCCAAAGCCGGGCACGCCGCCAAAGCCGCGTCCCCCGAGACATCGGCGCCGCGCTCGGGTGCCGCGATCGACGCCCTCCTCGACGAGGGCCGTCTCTACCCGCCCGCTCCCGACTTCACCAAGCAAGCGAACGTTCACGACGCTTCGATCTACGCCCGAGCGGAGGCAGATCCCGAGGGATTCTGGGAGAAGTGCGCGACCGAGCTCGACTGGTTCGTGCGTTGGAACCGCGTCTTGGAATGGACCGCCCCAGACGCGAAGTGGTTCGTCGGCGGCAAGCTGAACGCCTCGTACAACTGCTTGGACCGGCACGTTCGCGGAGCGCGCAAGAACAAGGCGGCGCTCGTCTGGGTGGGGGAGCCGGGCGATCGCCGGACGCTCACCTACTGGGACCTCTATCGCGAGGTGAACAAGTTCGCGAACGGGCTCAGGAAGCTCGGCGTAGGGCGCGGCGACCGCGTGGCGATCTACATGCCGCTCGTGCCTGAGGCGGCGATCGCGATGCTCGCATGCGCGCGGATCGGCGCGGTTCATTCGGTGGTGTTCGGCGGGTTCTCCGCCGAGGCGCTCCGCGACCGCATTCTCGACGCGAGTGCCAAGGTGCTCGTCACGGCCGACGGCGGCTATCGGCGCGGTCAGATCCTCTCGCTCAAACACGACGCAGACGAAGCCCTGAAGGGAACGCCTTCGATCGAGAGCGTGGTCGTTTTTCGGCGCGGCATCGGCCAGGTGAACATGAAGGCGGGGCGCGACCACTGGTGGCACGAGCTCACGAACGGCATCGCCGACCACTGCTGGCCCGAGCCGATGGATTCGGAGGACATGCTCTACACGCTCTACACGTCGGGCACGACCGGAAAGCCGAAGGGAATCGTGCACACGACGGGCGGGTACATGGTCGGCACCTACGCGACCGCGAAGTGGGTCTTCGATCTCAAAGAAGAGGACGTCTTCTGGTGCACCGCCGACATCGGCTGGGTGACCGGGCACAGCTACGTCGTCTACGGCCCTCTCTCGAACGGCGCCACCGTCGTGATGTACGAGGGCGCGCCCGACTGGCCGGACAAGGATCGGTTCTGGGAGCTGATCGAGCGGCTGGGCGTCACCGTGTTCTACACGGCGCCCACGGCCATCCGCGCGTTCATGCGCTGGGGGACCGAGTGGCCGGCAAAACGCGACCTGAGCTCGTTGCGGCTGCTGGGCTCGGTAGGCGAACCGATCAATCCCGAAGCGTGGATCTGGTACCACGAGAACATCGGGCGCGGCCGATGCCCGATTGTGGACACG
>DATEND010000044.1:0-6632 GCA_035275245.1 Candidatus Eiseniibacteriota bacterium | reverse complement strand
CCGCCATCCGGCAGCGCGCGTTCGACACGGAGGCCCGCCTCGTCGCTGCGGCGCTCGTCGCGCTCGTGCCCGAGGGGCGCGGCGCACGGGGCACGCCGCCGCCGGCGGTTTGACAGCGGGCGCCGGGCCGCGGTACCATCTTCGACTCGCCCTCAACCGGAGAACGAATCCATGTCGACGCATCTGGTGAAGAACCAGAAGATGACCAAGCGGCAAATCAAGGAAGACCCCCTGGTCACGGCCGCCTTCCGCGCGACCGAAGTCTGGGAGCGCTACGGCCGGAACATTCTCATCGGCCTGGGCGTCGTGGTCCTCCTCGGGCTGCTCATCTTCTTCGTGCTCCGGACGCGGGGACAGGCCGAAGAGAAGGCCAAGGGAGAGGTCTTCCGGGCCATGGTCACGCTCGAACAGAACGACTTCACGACCGCCGTGCCGATGTTGAAGCAGATCGTCGACGAGGCGCCAGGAACCGGCCCCGCGCGCGACGCGATGCTGATGCTCGGTGACGCCTACATGGCGCAGCGGAATCCCAAGGAAGCGGCGACGTGGTACCAGCGCTTCTTGGAAAAGGCTCGCGGCGACAAGGCCCTCGAGTTCGCCGGCTATCGCGGTCTCGGCACGGCCCTCGAGGATTCGGGGGAGTTCGCGAAGGCCGCCGACGCGTACGCGGAAGCCGCCAAGCGCGGCATGAGCGTGAGCGATCGCGGGCTCGCGATGCTCGCCCAGGCGCGAAGCCTCCTCCGGGGCGGCCAGAACGCGAAGGCGATCGAGGTCTACAAGGCCACCGCCGCGCTACCGGGCATCGAGATGCAGACCCGCGACGCCGCGCGGATGCACCTGGGAGAGCTCGAAGCCGCCACCGCGGCTCCCTGACGAACACCGCCGAATGGCGGCCCCGAGCGTCCTTCTCGCGCTGGTCTGGCACATGCACCAGCCCGACTACCGCGATCCGACCACCCGCTCAGCACTCCTGCCATGGGTCCGGCTCCACGCCACGAAGGATTACCGGGACATGGTGGAGGCGCTTCGGCCCTACCGGCGCGTCCACTGCACGTTCAACCTGACTCCGGTCCTCCTCGACCAGCTCGAGGACTTGGCCGGCGGCGGGGGTGACGCGTGGCTCGACCTGGCGCGAAAACCGGCGCGGTCGCTCTCACGCTCCGACCAGGCTTCGCTGCTCCAGAATTTTTTCGCCGCCAACCAGGAACGAATGGTGGAGCCCGCTCCGCGTTACCGGGAGCTCTCGATCGCCGCGCGCCGGTCCGCCGGCGATGCGAGCGGCTGGTCGGAGCAGGACTGGCGGGACTTGCAAACATGGTTCCATCTCGCCTGGGTCGACCCGGCGTACGCGTCGGTCGAGCCGGTTCGGTCGCTCCGCGCGAAAGGGAAGGGCTTCACGGAGGAGGAGAAGCAGGCGCTCCTCGACTGGGGCGTGGCGCACTGCGGCACCGTGGCGTTCGCCTACAAGGCATCTGCCGATTCGGGCCAGATCGAGCTCTCCGCCTCCGCGCACAACCATCCGATCCTGCCGCTTCTGATCGACAGCGACGCTCCCCGCGAGTCGTCCGAAACGATCGCGCTGCCCAAGTCTCCGTTCCGGGCGCCCGACGACGCGGCCGCGCAGATCCGCCGCGCGCGGGAATCGCACGCCCGCCGCTTCGGTGCCCCCCCGCGCGGGACGTGGCCGCCCGAGGGAGCCGTCAACGACGCGGCCCTCGCGCTTCTCGCGCAGAGCGGCTTCGCGTGGGCCGCTTCGGACGAGTCGGTCCTGGCGCGCGCGCTTCGCGCCACGGAGGGGGCGTCGCCTCCATGGCCCGCGGCTCTCTACCGGCCGTACCGTGTCGAGACCGAGCATGGATCGATCGCCATGGTCTTTCGGGACCGGCGCATCTCCGACGCGATCGGGTTCGTCTACAAACAGTGGGACCCCGTGCGCGCGGCGGCCGATTTCATGGAGCGCGTGCGGAGCGCCGGCCGCGCGGCGGCGGAGCAGGGGATCGGCCCCGCCCTGGTCACGGTGCTTCTCGACGGCGAGAACTGCTGGGAGGCGTACGCGGAGGACGGCCGTCCGTTCCTGAACGCCCTCTACGGTGCGCTCGAACAAGACCCGACGATCGAGGCGGTCACGGTTTCCGAGGCGCTCGCGCGCGTCCCACCGGCCGCGACGCTCGGTCGGGTGCCGGTCGGTTCCTGGATTCGGGACGATCTCGCGATCTGGATCGGGCACCCGGAGAAGAACGCGGCATGGGACGAGCTCCGAAACGCGCGAGCCGCACTGGTCGGGCGCGGGGCGAAGGCGCCGGCGAGCGCGTGGGAGTCGCTCCACGCGGCCGAAGCGAGCGACTGGTTCTGGTGGTACGGGGACGACCACGCGAGCGAGCAGAAGGACGTCCTCGACGCGCTCTTCCGAGCCCACGTTCGGTGCGTGTACGAGCTCTCCGGAGCGCCGGCGCCGGATTCGCTCGCAAGAACGCTCCGGCGGGAGTCACCGGGCTCGGCCGAGGCGATCCCGTTCGTCCAACCGAACGTGGACGGCCGCGAGACGGACTACTTCGAATGGCGCGGAGCCGCACGATACGACGCGGCGGCCTCGGGGGACGCCATGCACCGGACCGCCGCGTCGATCGGGGAAGTTCGGTACGGGTTCGGGGGGGATGCGCTCTGCGTTCGCGTCGAATGGTCTTCGGGCGTGGACCTGGCGGGCGTGGCGCTCCGGTTCGAGTCGGAAGGCAACGAGCGCAGCGCCACGCTTTCGCTCGATGCCGCCGATCGCGGCGTGCCGAGCTGGAGCGATGCGGGGGACGGCGCCGGAGACGCGGGGTCGTATGCCCTGGGCGCGATTCTCGAGGCGCGGCTTCCGCTCGGCCGATGGCGGGTCGGCGGGGCCGGCGATACGCTGGCCTGGCGAATCGTGCTCGTGCGGAACGGCGCCGTCGAGGAGTCGGCTCCGGGCAAAGGGTGGTTTCGGACGCCGATGCCGCCCGCGAATCCGGACCTTCTGCTGTGGTCCGCCACTTGACGCTCTCAATCGCGCGTGCTAATCGTCCGTGATGCCCGACGCGTCGCCGTATGATTCGATCCCCGAGGGGGAAGTCGCGAGTGGGCGGATTCTCGCGGCCGTGGCCTACCTGCCGGCGCTTTGCTTCATCGGCCTCTTCGCGGCCCCCGGCAACCGATACGTCGCCTTCCATGCCCGCCAGGGGCTCCTCCTCTTCCTGACCGAGATCGTCGGCGCGCTCGTTATCGCCTTTTTCGACGCCTCGCTCGGAACGATTCCGGTGCTCGGAATGCTCGCGAGCGCCGTTCTCAAGTTCGTCGTCTGGTTCGGATTCCTGGGCGCCACGGTCTACGGCGTGATCAAGGGCGCGGGCGGCGAGATCGCCCGGATCCCGTATCTGGGCGACGCGGTCGAGCGCCTACCGCTCTAGTTCGAATGTCCAACATTCCAAAGACGCGCTTCTGGCTGCTCCGGCGCCTGGCCAAGGGACTCACGGTGACCGCGTGGATCGTGTTCGCGCTGGTCATCCTGGTCACTCCCGTCGGCGTCGGTCGGGCGCTCGTCGCGACGGACTGGGCCGACGCGTTCGAATGGGTGAAGTACGGGATCTCGGGGCTCCTGATCTTCGTAAATCTATTGTTCGTGGCCCAGTCGATCCAGGTGATCCTGGCGATCGAGGAGAACACGAAGCACTCGGCGCACGTTTTGGAGAAGCTGGCGACCCTGACGCAGCAAATCCGGGATCAACGGGACGGGGACGACGAGCCGACGGCGGGTGGCGGGACGGCCGGGGGCGGGGTTGTCGTTTAGGTCTGGATTGTCGCATAATGAGTATTATGTCAACTAGCCCCGCTGGGCGGATCCCCTTCGGGTCCCGCCTTCGCGGGGCTAGTTGACATCAATACGGCCATCCTGGACCTCGGAATGCTGTGGAGCCTCCTCCCCGGTGGGCCGGCCCATGGTCGGCCCCTTTCGGGGCCTTCCTGGGCCTGCCTATACCTCTACGACCAAATTCAGTAGCTTGCCGGGGACGAAGATCACCTTTTTGGGGGGTCTGCCTTGGGTGAACTTCTGGACCTTTTCGTCGGCTTGGGCGGCAGCTAGGGCCTGGGCTTGGGTGGCTCCTGCGGGGACCTCTATTTGGGCCCGTACCTTGCCGTTTACCTGCACGACCAGGCGCTCCACGTCCTTTTGGAGGGCCTGAGGGTCGGCTTGGGGCCAGGGGGCCGTGGCTACGGAATTCTTGTTTCCTAGGCGCTCCCAGGCGCCCTCCGCGGTGTGAGGCGCTAGGGGGGCTAGGAGCCTCGTGGCCAGGTCCAGGGCCTCTCTCGTCTCGGCTCGACCGCCGACCGCCCCCCCCGCCTGGAATTCCTGGAGCGCGTTCACCATCTGCATGAGTCCGCTCACCGCCGTGTTGAAGTGGAAGCGGTCCACGTCGTCGTGGATCTGCTCGACCAACTCGTGAATCCGGCGTCGGAACTGGCGCGCGGGGCCGGCTGGGGCGAAGGGTTTTCGCGGCGTATCCTCGGGTACCTCGGTGAGTTCCTCCACCAGCCTCCAGTACCGCGTGAGGAATCGGTACGCACCCTCTACGCCGCGGTCGTTCCACTCCGCGTCCTTTTCCGGGGGCCCGATGAAGAGCGTGTAGAGGCGCACCGTGTCCGCGCCGTAGCGCTCGATCAGCGCGTCCGGGGGCACGACGTTCCCCTTCGACTTCGACATCTTGTGGCCGTCCTTCGTGATCATTCCCTGCGTGAAGAGGCGCTCGAAGGGCTCCGAAAACTGGACCAGGCCCATGTCGCGGAGGACCTTCACGATGAATCGCGAATAGAGAAGATGCAGGATCGCGTGCTCGACGCCGCCGATGTACTGGTTCACGGGCAGCCAGCGGTTCACCGCATCTGATTCAAATGCTTTAGATTCCAGGCGAGGATTCAAGAACCGCAGGAAGTACCAGGACGAATCGACGAACGTATCCATCGTGTCCGTCTCACGCCGCGCTTCGCCGTGACACTTGGGGCACTTTGCCTTGAGGAATTCCGCGTTCGAAAGGAGGGGCGACTCGCCGGTCGGCTTGAACGTGACCTGGTCGGGCAGCACGACCGGAAGCTCCGACTCGGGGACCGGCTGCATCCCGCACTTCGGACAGACGACCATCGGAATCGGCGCGCCCCAATACCGCTGGCGGGAGATGAGCCAATCGCGGAGGCGGAAGTTCACGCGGTGCTCCCCCGTTCCCTTCTTGGCCAGGGCGGCGACGATGGCCTTTCGCGCCTCGGGGGTTGGAAGGCCGTCGAACTCCGCCGAGTTCACCATGCGGCCCTCACCCTCGAAGGCCGCCTTCCCGTCGAACCCGGCGCCCTCCGCGGGGCGGTAGACCTCGACGATCGGCAGGCGATACTTCGTCGCGAACTCGAAGTCGCGTTGATCGTGCGCGGGCACCGCCATGATCGCGCCGGTTCCGTAGCCCATCACGACGTAGTTCGCGACCCAGACCGGCAGGCGCGCGCCGGTCACCGGATGGAGCGCCGTGATGCCGGTGGCGACTCCTTCCTTCTCCGCTTCGACCGCGAAGCGATTCTCGACGCGCGCGCGCTTCAGCCGCTCGACGAACGCCGCGGCCTCTTTCGGCAGCGTTCCCGCCGCGATTCGGGCGGTCACGAGCGGATGCTCCGCGGCCACGACCATGAACGTGGCGCCGTAGAGCGTGTCCGGGCGGGTGGTGAAGATCTCGAGCGGCGCCGTCTCGCCCTCGATCGCGAACTCGAGATGCGCGCCCTCGCTTCGGCCGATCCAATTGGCCTGCATCACGCGGACCTTCTCGGGCCACTCCGTGAGGAGGCTCAGGTCGTTCAGGAGCGCTTCGGCGTAGGCGGTGATCTTGAAGAACCACTGCTCCAGCTCGCGCGTCTCGACCACCGAGTCGCACCGCTCGCAGCGGCCGTCGATGACCTGCTCGTTGGCGAGCACGGTTTGATCGGTGGGACACCAATTCACGGCGCCTTTGGCGCGGTACGCGAGCCCCCGCTCGTAGAGCTTGAGGAAGAGCCACTGGGTCCACTTGTAGTAGGAGGGGTCGCAGGAGGCGATCTCGCGATTCCAGTCGAACATCGCGCCCCACGCGTGTAGCTGCCGTTTCATGCGATCGATGTTCCGGCGGGTCCACGCTGCCGGCGGGACCTGGTTCTGGATGGCGGCGTTCTCGGCCGGCAGTCCGAACGCGTCCCATCCCATCGGCGCCAGGACGGAATGCCCCTGCATCCGCTTCACGCGCGCGACCGCGTCGCCCAGGATGTAGTTCCGGCCGTGGCCCACGTGAAGGTCGCCGGACGGATACGGGAACATGTTGAGGCAATAGAAGGGATTCTTCGCGCCCATCGGGTCGGCGATCTCGAAGAGATGTTCCTCGACCCATCGCCGATGCGCCTTGGCCTCGAGGTCGCGGAAGGGATACCGGCCCGCGGACGGGGCCTCCTCGGTAGGGCCTCCCCCGCTTCGCCTCTTGTCGCCGGATTCAGGCACGCTTCGGTCTCCCCTTCACCAATCGGAATTCAATGACGTCGCGAATCTCCGTGTCGCGGATCTCGCCGCGCTTCAAGCCCCGGTCCGCGGCGTAGACCGCGTCGAGCGCGCC
>DATEND010000043.1:0-2197 GCA_035275245.1 Candidatus Eiseniibacteriota bacterium | reverse complement strand
CTGGCGATGATCCTCCAAGGCGTCCCGAGCCTCTACGACAACGATCTACTCCGGCCGATCTGCGACGCGGTGAAGCGCATGGGATCGGCGGAAGCGGCGCGAACCGATCGCGGGACGCGCGCGGCGCGCGTGATCACGGATCACTTGAGGGCGCTCGTCTTCACGTTCGCGGAGGGCGTCCGTCCGTCGAACGAGGGGCGCGGCTATGTCGTGCGCCGGCTCCTTCGTCGCGCGGCCCGCTTCGGCCGTGACCTGGGCGTCACGGAGCCGTTTCTGTCGCGGCTCGTGCCGACCGTGGTCGGTCAGATGGCCGCCTACCAGGAATACGGCTACTTGAGGGCCGAGGAGTCGGCGGTGGCCGCCGCCATTCTCGAGGAAGAGAGCCGCTTCGCCGAGACGCTCGAGACCGGGCTCAATCGGTTCGACGAGACGGCGGCCCCGCTCGTGAAGAAGAAGGAGACCGTCTTCCCGGGCGCCGTCGCGTTCGCGCTCTACGATACGTACGGATTTCCGATCGACCTGACGGTCGAGCTGGCCCAGGAGCGGGGCCTCTCCGTGAGTCTTCCGGCCTACGAGGCCGCGATGAAAGAACAGCGGGACCGCGCGCGGAAGGCGGGGCGCTTCGAAACGCGCCGCCAGGAAGCCGGCCCGTGGCGCTCGCTCACGGACGGGGCGCATTCGCAATTCGTCGGGTACGACCAGTGGACCGTGGAGGGCGTCCGGATCCGGAGCCTGCGCGAGTTGCCGGCGGATCCAGAGGGCGGGCATCCCGAAGTCGACCTGACCCTCGACACCACGCCGTTCTACGCCGAAGGCGGCGGGCAGGTGGGCGACACGGGCGTCCTCGAGTCGATGCCGGGAGCGCCGCCGGCCCTTCTACGCATCGTGGACACCGTGCGGGACGGCGAATCGGTCGTGCATCGCGCCCAGGTGGAGCGCGGATCGCCGCACGCGGGGCCCTACCGCGCCGTCGTCGACGCCGCGCGACGCGCGGCGACGCAGCGGAACCACACGGCGACGCATCTCCTTCACGCGGCGCTTCGCGGCCGGCTTGGAACACACCTGAAACAGGCGGGCTCGCTCGTCGCGCCCGATCGCCTTCGCTTCGACTTCACGCACGGAAAGCCGATCGCCGCGGAGGATCTTCGCGCGATCGAATCGGAAGTGAACGCGCGGATTCTCGAGGATCTCCCGGTCGAAACCGAGGTGACGTCCCTCGATGAGGCGCGCGCGAAGGGGGCCATGGCGCTCTTCGGCGAGAAGTACGGCGAGCGCGTCCGCCAGGTGATCATCGGAAGCGTCAGCCGCGAGCTTTGCGGCGGCTGCCACGTTCGTCGGACCGGCGAGATTGGATACCTGAGGCTCGAGGCCGAGGCGGCGATCGCGTCCGGCACACGCCGGGTGGAGGCCGTCACCGGCGCACTCGCGTACAAGCACGCCGAGGAGGACCGCGCGCTCCTGCGCGAGCTCGCGCAACGGCTGGGCGCGCCCAAAGAGGGGCTTGTCGAGCGGCTCGCGCAAATCCAGGACGAGGCGAAGCGGATCCGGGACACGCATGCGCTCCAGAGCAAGATGGCGCTCCGCGAGCGCGTGCGCGAGCTCGTCCAGGCGGCGAAGGGAACGCGGCCGCCGCTGGTCGTCGCCGAGGTCGAAGCTGGGAGCGTCGAGGAGCTTCGCGAGGCCGGCGATTTGATCCGCGCCTCCCTCCCGGAGGGCGCGGGGCTTCTGGCGGCCGCCATCGACGGCAAGCTATCGGTGCTCGCCTCGGTCGGCGCTCAAGCGGGCGATCAGCTCGCCGCCGATCAGTGGGTGCGCGACGCGGTCTCGATCGTCGGCGGCAAGGGGGGCGGCAAGAAGGAGTCCGCCGTCGCCGGGGCGAAGGACGTAAAGGGACTGTCGGATGTGCTCGCGCGCGGCCGCGCCTACGCCACGGAGCGGCTGAAGGGCGCGGGCGCTTCGGCGGCGGGGGCCGCGTGAGCGGACGCGTTTGGGCCGGGCTCGAGGACGCGGCCCATCGCCGGGGCACGGCGCACATCGTGCTCGTCGATCCCGACCGCACGAGCGCACCGCGAGCGCGGGAGCTGGCGCGCGAATGCGTCGGGGCCGGCGTGGACGCGCTTCTCTTCGGGAGCAGCACGCCCTTCGAGCGCGATCCCGCGCCCGTCCTCGATGCGCTCCGTGCGGGAGCGCCGGATCT
>DATEND010000042.1:0-3148 GCA_035275245.1 Candidatus Eiseniibacteriota bacterium | reverse complement strand
ATTCTCGACTTCGCCCCGCGGAACTCATCCCGCGGGGCTGCCCTTTTTCTGCCGATGCGGTACGATTCCCCCAATGCCTCCGACTTCCATCGCCCTCTATCGCTCGCTCAAGCCGCCCGTGCCGGCGGTGTGGCCGTACCTCACCCGCCCCGAACTCCTCGTGCGCTGGCTCGGGCCCGCCGACTTCGAGCTGACGCCCGGGAGCGAGTTCAACGCTTCCTTCTGGAACGGCGATGCGGCCAAAGGGCGCGTGCTCAACGTGGTCCCGCCCAACCGGCTCGACCTTCGCTGGAAGGCATATGGGATCGGGCCCGACGAGCGCGTGCGCATTCGAATGGAGCACGACGGGCCGGGATCGCGCATCAACGTCGCGCACGAAGGCATCCACTCCGAGTCGGAGCGGAAGCATGCGCGCGCATGGTGGAAGGCGGCGCTGGGTGCGCTCCACACGGTCCTGCACGAAGATCGCGACGCGCACGAGTGGGGTGCGGGGTTACCGATCGTGGTGCGCGAGCCGCTGGGCCGAAGCGCCGCGGACGCCTGGCCACTTCTCTCCACCAAGGAGGGGCTCGAGAAGTGGGTGGCCCACGCGGACGTGTTCGAACCCGTCCCCGGCGGGGCGTTCCGCTTCACGTCTCGGTATCAGGGGCACGAGGTCGTGGAAGAGGGACGCATCGAGGTGCTCGAGCCGGAGAAGCTCGCCGCCTTCTCCTGGGAGTGGCGGGGCGAGGGCTGGGGCGTGCCGACGCGCCTCGAGCTGGCGCTCGATCCGGATCCGCATGGCGTATCCGTGGTGCTCACGCACTTGGGCTTCGACGCGATCGCCGAGGAAAAGCGCCTCAAGGCGCGGCGCAACTACGCGGGTGCGTGGCCCGAAGTGCTCGAAAACCTGCGCCGCCTGGTGGCGCCGCTCGTTCCGGCGTGACGATCGTGACGCCCATGATCCGCGAGGTATTCCCTTACCTGCACGTGCGTGGCGGCGCGGCCGCGATCGACTTCTACAAGCGCGTCTTCGGCGCGGAGGAGATCACGCGATTCGCCGAGCCGAGCGGCAAGATCGGGCACGCGGAGCTCAAGCTGGGCCCGGTGACGATGATGCTCGCCGACGAGTATCCCGACCTCGGTATCCGGAGCCCGCTGGCCTACGGCGGCACCGGGACCACGATCCACCTGCACGTCGACAACGTGGACGAACTGGGCCGGCGCGCCGTCGAAGCCGGCGCCACGATGGTGATGGAGCCAGCGGATCAAAACCACGGCGAGCGCCAGTGTCGGATTCGCGATCCGTTCGGGCACGAATGGCTGCTCGGCCACGAGATCAAGCGCCCATGAGACTCGTTTTCACTCTGTCCTTGTCACTGCTCGCGGCCTTCCCCACGGAATCGTTCGCACAGACGCCGGTCGTGAAGCTCGCATTCGTGTGGCGCCCTGGCCTTCAGGGGTCGGTGGTTACGACGAGGACCCTCACGTCCACGACCGACACGCGCTCCTCGAGTTCCGCGACGTGGCGGTACAACTTCCGAGTCGACCACATCGGCGAGAACTTGCTGGTGCGGTTCACGGATCCGAGCATCGAATTTCCAGCGGCTTCCGGCAAGCTCTCCGAGGCGAGGCAATTGCAGATCCTCGGCCAGCTTGGAGAGCTGGCTCCCGACTACGTGGTCACGAAGTCCGGAGGGTTTGTCCGCGTCCACGACCCGGAGTCCTTCCGCACCCGCCTCTTGTCCTTCATCGCCAAGAACGCCCCGGCGGGGCTGGATTCTACCGTCGTGAAGAACACGGTGACGCAGCTCGCTTCCGAAACGTCCCTGAACAATCGAGCGGCGGAGGCTTGGAATCTGATGGTGCGCGCCTGGCAGGGTGCCGCTTTGCGACTCACCCAGAAGGCCGAATTCAAGGCGAGGGAACCTGTCGCCTTTCTCGGCGGAGAGACGATCCTCATGAACTACACCCAGACTGCCAGCAACCTCGCTCGATGCAGTCGCGGCGGCGGGGATCGGGAGTGCGTGGAACTCGAGATGAGGGGCACGCCCGACGCCGAGGACTTGAAGCGGGCGTTGCCGTTGATCGAGGCGCGTCTCCGCAAGGGGTCGGAGACCCTCATCTATCGAAAACTCGAGTTCGAGAATGTGCTTCAGCTCGTCACGGAACCCAGCGGGCTCGTTCCTCACGAGGCCACCCTGACGAGGACGGTGCGAGGTACCGCAGTCGCAAAGAATGGAGAAGTGTCCATCGAGAGCGTGGATATCACGAAGTCGGTCTACACGTATCCATGAGCCAGGCGCCCCGAATAACGCCGATCGGAGCCGAGGAAGCGCTGGCGCGCTTGCGCGAGGGCAACAAGCGTTTTGCATCGGGCCACCGTAGCCACGAATCGCTGAACAGCGAGGCGCGACGCATCGAGGTGGCCGACGGCCAGGAGCCGTTCGCGATCGTCCTCGGCTGCTCCGACTCGCGCGTTCCGGCGGAGATCGTGTTCGACCAGGGGTTGGGCGACCTTTTCGTCATCCGTGTCGCGGGGAACATCGTCGCCGCTTCCCAAGTCGGGAGCATCGAGTTCGCGGCAGCGCGACACGGCACGCGGCTGGTCGTGGTCCTCGGGCATACGGAGTGTGGGGCGATCCTCGCGACGTTAGAGGAACTGCGGCAGACGGCAGGTCACACGTCGCGGAATCTGCGTTCGATCGTCGACCGCGTTCGCCCCTCGGTGGAGCCGCTCTTGGCAACCGACTTGGCGAAGGACCCGGACGCGCTGGTGCACGCGGCGGTGCGAGCCAATATCCGCGCCTCGGTGGACCAGCTGCGCCACGGCTCGGAGCTCCTCGAGGAGTTGATCCGAGAAGACGGGCTCATGATCGTGGGCGCCGAGTACTCGCTGAACAGCGGCGTCGTGGAATTCTTTGACGGAGTGCCGGTATCGTGAGCAGACTCGAAAGGAGTTTTTCATGACGAGCACCATGCCTTCCAACCGCACGAACACCGACTTCGACTTCCTGATCGGCAACTGGAAGGTCCACCATCGCCGGCTCATAGATCGTCTGGCCAATTGCACCGAGTGGATCGAGTTCGAAGGGACCTGCGCCGCGCAGAAGATTCTCGATGGCCAGGGGAACATGGACGACAACGTGCTCTTCCTGCCGGAGGGGCC
>DATEND010000041.1:0-3293 GCA_035275245.1 Candidatus Eiseniibacteriota bacterium | reverse complement strand
TATCGCGCCCCGGACGTCCTCTACGCGCTTGGCTTAGGATGCGCGGTGGAGGATGCGCGGCGGCTTACCTACGCCGACGGGTACGATTTGGAGAACCCGGCGGCCGCCACACCGGTGGGCGTCACGTGCCGCATTTGCGAGCGGCTCGATTGCAGGGCACGCGCTTTTCCATCGATTCATCAGCCGCTCGAGGTCGACGAAAACGTTCGTGGGGTGTCTTTTTACGCGCCGGTGAAGGAGAACGAATAACCCTTACCCAAGGAGGTTCTAGATGCGCTCCAAGGCATTGCTCGGAATCGTGGCGTTGACGCTCGGGATCGCCCTCGCGTTCGCGCCGCGCTTGGCCTTCGCACAAGACGACGCCGGACCCGGCGACGATCTCGGATTCCGCGGCTGGGGTCCCCGCGTCGGACTCACCGTCGATCCGGACCAGGTGCACGTGGGTCTTCACATGGACTACGGGGTCTTCGGGCCCCGCGTCCGGTTCCAGCCGAACATCGAAGCCGGATTCGGCGACGACATCACCCTCGTGGCCTTCAATTTCGAGGCCGCGTACCGCTTTCGCGATCGCTGGGACGCCTGGACTCCCTACCTGGGCGGCGGGATCGGCCTGAATTGGGTCCACTTCGACGCCGGCCCGTTCGGCGACGAATCCGACACCGATTTCGGCGCGAGCATACTCGGCGGCATCGAGCGAGGGCTATCGAACGGCAACCGTTTCTTCGTCGAGGCGAAGCTCGGCCTGGCCGACTCTCCCGACGCGAAGTTCACCGTGGGTTGGACGTTCTACTAGACCGCGCCCGGAAGCAGCGAGCGTAGGAGGTCGCGTCGATGAAACTAATCGCCATCGGGCTCATCGTGCTCGGCGTCATCGCGCTGGCATATGGCGGCATCACGTACAAGTCGGATCAGGACACGCTGCTCGAGGTGGGCGACGTGAAGGTGACGGCGGAGCAGAAGAAGACGATTCCGCTGCCGCCGATTCTCGGGGTGATCGCGCTGGTCGGCGGGATCGCCCTTCTAATCTCGCAGCAGCGCCGGAACTGAGGGGCCGGGCGCCTCGACGGGAGTCGCGATCGAGGCCCGGGCGATCATCGGCCGCTGGGCCGGCTGAATGCCGTTGGTCTGAGCGATCACCAGCTGGACGATGGTGTAGAGGACGAGCGCGAGGCCCGTCACGGGAAGCGTCATTGCCAGGAAGTAGCGGATGCCGAAACCGCGAACCGACGCGTGTCGCATGCCGCATTCATCGGCGCGAAGCGTCGGAATCTTGAGCGCTCCCGTGACGCCCTCGCCGGCATTCCACCCGGATCCTCGGGGTTCCCCGGTTCCTCGGGGTCCAAAGCCCGACTTCCGGCTTGGTGGCCGGCGGCTGCCGGGCCATACTCCCCGCCCATGACTGCCATCCACGTCGCCGACCTCGAGAAATCCTACGGCGCGCTCAAAGCCGTGGACGGGGTCTCGTTCGACGTCGCGCGGGGCGAGACCTTCGGGCTCCTCGGCCCAAACGGCGCCGGCAAGTCGACAACCATCGGTATGATCATCGGCGCCCTCCACCCGGATCGCGGATCGGTAACGGTGGACGGCGAATCCGACCCCACCCGCCCCGCGCTACGCCGCCGAATCGGCGTGTCCCCCCAATCGCTCGCGCTCTACGAAGAGATGACCGCGCAGGAGAACCTCGAGTTCTTCGGCCGCCTCTACGACATCGAACGGGCGCTCCTCAAGGCGCGCGTCGAGTGGGCCCTCGCCTTCGCGGGACTCACCGACCGGCGCCGCGACCGGGTCAAGACGTTCAGCGGCGGGATGCAACGACGGCTAAATCTAGTGTGCGGATTGATCCACGATCCGCCCGTCATCCTGCTGGACGAACCCACGGTGGGCGTGGACCCGCAGTCGCGAAACGCGATCTTCGACAGCATCGAGGCGCTGAAGCGCGAGGGCCGCACGATCGTCTACACGACGCACTACATGGAAGAGGCGGAGCGCCTCTGCGACCGGGTGGCGATCATGGATCACGGCAAGGTGCTGGCGCTCGACACCGTCGAAGGCCTTCTTCGCGTCTCGAAGAGCGCGGGCGAGGCCGCGGATCTCGAGTCGGTCTTCCTCCACCTAACCGGCCGCACGCTCCGAGATTGATCGTGCGGGCGCGACCGAGCCGGGAGGTGTCGGCTTCATGAAGGCGATTTGGACGATCGCGAAGAAGGACCTGACGCTGCTCCTTAGAAATCGCGCCGCGTTCTTCTGGGTGCTCGGGTTCCCCATCATGATGGCGCTCTTCTTCGGCTCGCTGATTGGCGGCGGCGGCGAACAGGCGCCCCTTTCGGTCTCGATCGTGGACTTGGACGGGACCGACTACTCCCGGGCCATCGCGGAGCGGCTTCGCGCGTCCGAAGCGCTCGAGGTCAAGGGGGCGACCCTCGACTCGGCCCGCACGCTCGTTCGAAAGGGAGAGCTGGTCGCCTACGTGGCACTCCACCCCGGCACCGGCAAGAGCTTCGGTTTCGGCGGCGACAGCCTGAGCGGCATCGAGATCGGCGTCGATCCGCGCCGCAGGGCCGAGAAGGAGTACCTGCGCGGCCTCGTCACCGCCGCCCTCTTCGAGACGATGCGGGGATCGATCTCGACCGGATTTGGAAAGCGTCAGATCGACGAGAACCTCGAGGCGATCCGCGCGGACTCGACCCTCACGCCCTCCGAGCGGGTACGCTCGCGGACGTTCTTGCAGTCGCTCGAATCGTTCCTGACGGCGCTCGATTCGAGCGGATACGGCGCGGACATGGGCGCAAGGGCGGCGGACTCCGGGGCCGCGGCCGCCGGCGCGGGCGTGGGGGCGGGCGCGTCCGGAGGCGGGCCGAACCTCCGCGTGGTGGAGATCGCGGAGGACGACTCGGGACCCCGCACCGGATTCGAGGTGACGTTCCCGTCCTCGATCGCCTGGGCCCTGATCGGCGTCTGCATGTCGTTCGCGGTCACCATCGTCACCGAGCGGTTGAGCGGCACCTTCCTGCGACTGAGGCTCGCGCCCGTGTCCCGGGGACAAGTGGTCGCCGGCAAGGGGCTCGCCTGCTTCCTGGCGGCGCTCTTCTCGGTCTCGATCCTTCTCGGGATCGGGATCGTCTTCCTGCACGTGCGGGTGTCCAATCCGACGATGCTCGCCGCGGCGATCGCGACCTCCGCCTTCTGCTTCACGGGCGTCATGATGCTCGTCTCCACGCTTGGCCGCACGCACGAGAGCGTCGCCGGAGCGGGGTGGGCGATCATGCTCGTGATGTCCATGACGGGCGGCGGGA
>DATEND010000040.1:0-4760 GCA_035275245.1 Candidatus Eiseniibacteriota bacterium | reverse complement strand
TCCCGCCGCCGAACTTCCTGCGCGACACCGTGCCTCACTTCGCCGATCCGACCGTCGGCATGGTCCAGGGTCGCTGGCGGCACTTGAATCAGGACTACTCCGCGCTCGCGCAGGCGCAGGCCATTTCGCTCGACGGCCACTTCGTGGTCGAGCACGCGGCGCGCATGGCCGACGGGTGTTTCTTCAATTTCAACGGCACCGCCGGGATCTTGCGGAAGTCGTGCATCGAGGACGCCGGAGGCTGGCAGTCCGACACGCTGACCGAGGACCTGGATCTCTCCTATCGCGCGCAGCTCAAGGGATGGCGGTTCGTCTTCGCGCCCGCGGTCGGGTGCCCGTCGGAGCTGCCGGTCGAGATGAACGCGTTCAAGTCGCAACAGCACCGGTGGGTCAAGGGCTCGGTGCAGGTCGCGCGAAAGGTTCTCCCCGCCGTCTGGCGATCGTCGCTCCCCGCGAGGGTCAAGTGGGAGGCGACCTTTCATCTCACCTCGAACGCGGCGTACGTCGCGCTCCTGCTCCTTTCGGCGATCGTCTACCCGGTCGTGATCGCGCGGTACGCGAGCAAGAGCCTCCTCTTCACGGTCGTCGATGCGGTGCTGTTCCTGACGGCGACGGTCTCGGTGACGCTCTATCTGGCGACCGCGCAGCGCGCGACGCGCCCGGACTGGCGCCGGATGCTCGGCTACCTGCCGTTCGTGATGTCCTTGGGGATCGGACTCGCAGTGAACAACACGCGCGCCGTGCTGGGGGCTTTGGCCGGCGGGCGGGGGGTCTTTCATCGCACGCCGAAGTTCTCGATCGAGCGCCGGGGCGACGGCTGGCGGGGGAAGGGCTACCGCGCCGCCGGCAGCCTCTGGGCGCTCGTCGAGCTTTCGTTCGCGATCTACTTCGCGTGGGCCATGTTCGCCCTCGTGAACGCGCGGCTCTGGGCTCCGCTGCCGTTTTTTCTCCTCTACTTCTTCGGCTTCGTCTACGTGGGCGCGCTCTCGCTCGTCCACGCCGCGCGGCGCGGGTAGGCCGAAGCGCCCGCCGCGATCCACGCCGCCGCAAGCCCGCCGTACTCGACCCACGGAACCCAGGCAGGAAGGAGCCACAAACCCGTCTCCTGGAACGCGGGAAGCGATAGATAGGAAAGCGCCACGAGCCCCGAAAAAACCAGGATCCCCCGGTCGGGATGGAGCGGCAGGAGCGCCACGGCGGGGACCAAGTACCAAGGGTAGACGGTCGGGCTGACGAGGAGGAACGCGACGGACGTTCCGAGCGCCGCGCCGGTCAACGTGCGCGCGCGTACCCCGATACCGAGCGCCGCGACCGCGAGGAGTCCGGCCAAGACGAAGCGCGCGACGTCGCCGTCCAAGCCCGCGGCGCGGAGGAGCGGGTAGAGCGATCCGTTGAATTCCCAGTGGCGCGCGTAGGCGGTGAGCCCTCCCAAGAGTGCGCTCCCAGCGCCGAGGAAGGGAAGGAAGAGCGCCACGATGACCGCGGCCGAAACAAGGAGCACGCGCCACGCGCGGGCGCGGACCAGCGCGGGCACGAGGAGAAGGGGAAGATACTTGGCGAGGACGGCGAGCGCGAACGCGACACCCGCGCCCGCGGAACGGCCTCGATCGTGGAGCGCCAGGGCCACGAGGAGGAATGCGGCGGCCGCGAGGTCCACGTGGCCGCTCCCGAAGCTCTCCACCACGACGAGCGGGTTCCAGTAGTAGAGTAGGAGCCGCTCGGGCGGAAACCCTCGAGCCCGAATCAGAAACAGGAGCGCGAGGAGGAGTGCAACTTCGAGAACGAGAAGCGTTGCTTTCCACGCCCGCGGGGTCGCTTCGACGCGCGCCGTGGCCGCGAAGAGAAGCTGTGCCGCGGGCGGGTAGATCGTCGGCACGTCCGCGTGGTTCAGCTTTGCCTCGAGGCCGTCTCGGAACGGAGTGAGGGTGGAATCGGTGGGCGCCTTCGGGTACGGATTCACCCCCGAGGCCGTCAACCGGCCGTCCCACAGATAGCGGTAGAGATCCTCGGACAGCATCGGCTCGGTGGGGAGGAGCGCCAGTCGAGGGACGAGCCCCACGATCAGGATCAGCGGCAAGAATCCGTCGCGCGGCGATGGCGTTCGGGGGCGCGTGGCCACCCACGCCGCGGCAAGGTAGAAGAGGTGGGCGACGATCCAGAGGGCGATCCGCGCGCGCGTCGCCTCGCCCCCGCCGCCCACCACGACCGTGGCGGTCAGAGCGGCCGCGGCGGGCACCCCGAGAACAAGGAGAAGTCGGTGTCGGCTCACGTGATCGGGAGGACCGTTCGGAATCCATGACGACCCGCCGCAAGACGCGCCGCTCCGAACGGACCGTTCCGGCCGATCATAGGAACGCGCAGACGTCCGGTCAACGCGCACCCGCCGAGCTGGCCTCCACCGACCCCGGCCATCGAGGTCTTTGGGAGGCGGCGGTGCCCGTGCCCGAGCCTCCGAGGCCCGGAGCGGTCAGCCAGAGGATGATCGGCGTGAGCCCGCAGATGCAGCGGGTCTTCCGCCTCGTCGCGAAAGTCGCGCCGACGGAGAGCACGGTGCTCATCACGGGCGAGAGCGGCACCGGAAAGGAGATGGTGGCGCACGCCATCCACCTGCAGAGCCGCCGGGCCCACCGAACGTTCGTCACGGTCAACGCCGCCGCCGTTCCCGAGTCGCTCTTCGAGAGCGAGCTCTTCGGTCACCGGAAGGGATCGTTCACGGGCGCGATCGCGGACAAGCCCGGCCTGATGAAACAGGCGGACGGAGGGACGCTTTTTCTCGACGAAGTCGCGGAGATGCCGCTTTCGGTGCAGCCGAAGCTCCTTCGCGCCCTTCAGAGCGGCGAGGTTCGGCGCGTCGGCGACAACGAGGCGACCCACGTGGACGTCCGCGTGATCGCGGCCACGAACCGCGACCTGTCGCGAGCGCTTCGAGAGGGTTCCCTGCGCGAGGATCTCTACTACCGGCTCAGCGTCTTCCACATCGAGCTGCCCCCGCTTCGGGATCGGCGGGAGGACATCCCGCCGCTCGCCAATTTCTTTCGCGAGCGCTACGCCCGGAAGCTCAAAAAGCGCGTCGATCGATTCGGCGAAAAGGCCCAGTTCTACCTGCTCCAGTACGACTATCCGGGGAACGTTCGCGAGCTGGAGAACGCGATCGAGCGCGCGGTGACCCTGGCCGACCACGGAGAGATCACGCACCTGGATCTTCCGCCGTCTTTCCGGCAGGCGCCGGTCCGCCTTCTTCCGGAAGGGCACGCGTTCCCGTACTCCGAGTCGCTGACGCTCGCGCAGCTCGAGGCGGAGCACATGCGCCGCGTGCTGGTCCATTTCGCAGGAAACACCACCAAGGCAGCGCGATCGCTTGGAATTTCGCGCTCGACACTGTGGCGGAAGATGAAGGAGTATGGGTTGTAGTGTTCCATTGTGAAACATATGAGCGTTTCATTTTGGATCAATTTGGACGGGATGGAGCGCCCGCCAGATCGCAGCCGGTGCCAGTAACATATTTATTAACAACTACTTACCGGCTACGGCCTCTCTGGCACGCCGGGTGCAATTGTGTCTTGGCGAACGTAATGCGCGGCGTTTAGTCGCCGCGTGATCGCCAACCCATAGGATGGAGGAGAACCACAATGGCACTGGTGCGCTGGAGTCCGGTTCGCAATTCGTTCGGCCCGCACAGCGAGCTGAACCGCTTGATGGACGACTTCTTCGGTCGCAGACTCGATGTCGAGAGCCCGACCGTTTGGCAGCCGGTCGTGGACATCGAGGAGAGCCCCGCGGCCTACTCGGTTCGCGCCGAGCTTCCGGGCATGCGGCTCGAGGACGTCAAGATCACCGTCTCGGACAACACGCTTTCGATCCGCGGCGAGAAGCGGCGCGAGGAAGAGAAGAAGGGCACGACCTACCACCGCGTGGAGCGTGTCTACGGAGCGTTCGAGCGGTCGTTCTCGCTCAGCCATGCGGTTGCGGCCGACAAGATCGAGGCGACCTACCGCGACGGCGTGCTCGAGGTGAGCATTCCGAAGGCGGAAGAGGCGAAGGCTCGCGAGATCCAAATCAAGGTCGCGAAGTAACCACGTAAGCCAAGTATGTTCGACTACGGCGGGCGTTGCTCCGCCGACAAGTATCGCCGGTCAGGGCGCGGTCTCGAACGGGGCCGCGCCCGCCGGTATGAGATCACGGCGGTCGCGTGAACGTGACCGCGGTCCGGAGGGAACGATGGGCAAGATCATTGGAATCGACCTCGGCACGACGAATTCGTGCGTGGCCGTGATGGAAGGCGGCGAGCCGGTCGTCGTCGCGAACGCCGAAGGAGCCCGGACCACCCCCTCCGTCGTCGCGTTCACGAAGACGGGCGAACGCCTGGTCGGGCAGGTGGCCAAGCGTCAATCGGTCACCAATCCCGCGAACACGGTCTATTCGATCAAGCGTTTCATGGGACGGCGTGCCGTGGAAGTCGCCGAGGAGGCGAAGAACGTCCCCTATGCGGTGAAGGAAGGCCCGAACGGGCAGGTCCAGGTGACCCTGGCGGGCAAGGCGTACACGCCCCCCGAGATCTCAGCGATGATTCTCCAGAAGATGAAGCAGACGGCGGAGGATTACCTGGGCGAGAAGGTGACCGAGGCGGTCATCACGGTGCCGGCCTACTTCAACGACGCGCAACGGCAGGCTACGAAGGACGCCGGCCGGATCGCCGGGCTCGAGGTGAAGCGAATCATCAACGAGCCGACCGCGGCGGCCCTGGCCTACGGTCTCGACAA
>DATEND010000039.1:0-4381 GCA_035275245.1 Candidatus Eiseniibacteriota bacterium | reverse complement strand
CGGACCACGTCCTCGAGGCCGACGGCTCGATGTCACACCGTGAATATCTTCATCTCGATCGCACCGATCCCTGCCGGCCCCTCGCCGAGTCGCTCCTCGACGCGCTCCGGAACGCGGGCGCGATCGTCGTGTACTCGGGGTTCGAGGAGCGAATGATTCGCGTGCTCGCCGACATGCTGCCGGACCTGAGCGCCCCGCTCCTGGACCTCGTGGAGCATCGAATCCACGACCTCCACAAACTGATCCACGAGCACTACTACCATCCGGCGTTCAAGGGGTCGTTCTCGATCAAGGACGTGCTGCCGGTCGTCGCCGGGGGCGACGGGTACGACTCGCTGATGATCAAGGATGGGAGCCAGGCAGCGCTTGCCTTCATCGAGATGACGGATCCGAGGAAGCCCTCCGACCGGCGCGCCGCGCTCCGCGACGGGCTCCTCGCCTACTGCCGCCTCGACACCGAAGCAATGACCCGTCTCTTTCGAACCCTCAAGGAGGATCCGTGAACGCGCGACCCATCGTGATGTGTCTCTCGGCCGCGCTCGTGTTCGGGATCTCGACCGCCGGCCATGCGGAGAAACGCGACCGCCCGCGGAAAGGGAAGACGTGGACCTGGAATTTCGCGGCCGACACGCTGGGCCAGGCGCCCACGGGCTCGAAACTCTACGGCGGGGCATGGTCGGTGGTGCTGGACTCGGCGATGGCTTCGCCCGCCGGCACTCCGGGCGACACGTCGGCGGCGTCCGCCGGCGCCCACGCGGCGCCCCGGTTCCTGCGTCAATCCGAGGCGGACGACGGAATCACGTATCACTACATACAATTCCCGAAACCTCGGCTCCAGAATCTGGAGGCCTCGGTGCGATTCCGAATCCTGTCGGGAGAGATCGATCCCACGGCCGGCATCGCGTTCCATCTCGACGCGAAGGCGCGAAACGGCTACGTCGTCCGCGTGAGCGGCGCGAAGGGCGAGGTGGTCGCGCACTACCTCCTTTACGGCAAGCGGCGCGACATCCGGATGGCGACCGTCGATGCACCCGAGCCCGGCGCGTGGCACACGCTCGGGCTGCGCAAGGAAGGGTCCGTGTTGGAGGTGATGTACGACGGCGCGTCCGTGCTGCGAATTCGGGACGAGCGATTCTCGGAGGGCACGGTCGGGCTTTGGACGGAGGACGATACGGTCGTCGACTTCGCGGACTTTACCGTTCGATCGCTGTGAGTCTGGATGAAGAGAGGCGCGTCGTACGTCAGGTCTGAGTCGGGTGCCGGTGAGAACCGCGAGCTCGAAACCATGTCGCCGTACGCGCCCCGTCTTCCCTGACGCGGGCACTACCTACGAGCCATCCTTGGCTGCGTGGGCGCACCACACTCATCACGTTTGGATGCGCCGCTTCACGAAACGCAGCATAGCCCACAGCGGGTAGCCGTCCAAACCCTAATATCGAAACGACTTAAATTTTCACGCACCCTCAGCGGCCGCTCGGGGCCCCCACCCGCGCGCCGACCTCCCCGAGGTAGGCCGCCGCCGCCTTGGCCCCGCCGAGGTAACAGGCGATCGGGAAGTTCTCGTTCGGGGCGTGCAGGTTGTCTCCGGGGAGCCCGAAGCCCATCAGCACGCAGGGAGCCCCCGTCACGCGCACGCCGTGCGCCACGATCGGGATCGAGCCGCCCATCCCCATGACGATCGCGGGTTTACCGAATCCCGCCTCGAGCGCCTTCAAGCCGGCCTGGACGTACGGGTTCTTGAGATCCGCGGTGAAGGGGAGCCCGGCCCCGAATTGCTTGAACGTCACCTTTCCCATGTCCCCGACCAGCTCCCGGACATACCGCTCGAAGGCCGCGGCGATCCGCTCGGGATTTTGATTGTGGACGAGGCGCATGCTGACCTTGGCGCTCGCCCTGCCCCCGATTACCGTCTTGAACCCCTCGCCCGTGTATCCGCCGTAAATGCCGTTGACCTGAAGGGTCGGACGGATCACGCCGCCCTCGCGCGCCGTGAACCCCTCCTCGTGGAAGAGCTTCGACACACCGATCTCCTTGGCCTTCGCCGCGTCGTCCCAGGGCGAAGCGCCGATCATCCTGCGCTCCTCGGCGTCGGGAACCTTCACGTCGTCGTAGAACCCGGGCACCAGAACGCGACCCGTCTTGAAGTCCTTCAGGTTCTGGAGGACGTGGCGGAGCACGTCGATGGGCTCGTACAGCATTCCGCCCCATTCGCCCGAGTGCTTGTCCACCTCCGGTCCTTGAATCGTGAACTCCACGGCGGTGATTCCCCGTAGGTGGGTGGTGATCGCCGGGTGGTCCAGGTCCGGCATGCTGCAGTCGCTGACGACGAAGACGTCGCAGCGGAGCTTCTCCTTGTATTTGGGAAGCTCGAGTGCCATCGCTTCGCCGTCGTACTCCTCGTCGCTCTCGATGATGAACTTCACGTTCACCGGGAGCCCGCCGCCCCCTTGGATGGCCGCCTCCACGCCCATGATCTGCGCGTAGTGCTGGCCCTTGTTGTCGTCGGCCCCGCGCGCCCAGATCTTGCCGTCCCGGATGGTCGGCTCGAACGGGGGGGACTCCCACAGATCGATGGGATCGACCGGCTGCACGTCCACGTGGCCGTAGATCAGCACGGTCGGAAGGTCGGGGTTCACGATCCGCTCCGCGAAGAGACCCGCGTGGGAACGCGTCGGCCAGACCTCGGTCTTGAAGCCGAGCGACTCGAGTTTTCGCTTCACGAATTCGAGCGCGGCCGCCACGTCGGCGTCGCGCTCCTTGTGGGCGCTGATGCTGGGGATCCGGAGGTAACGCGTCAGCTCCTCGACGAGCCGGTCGCGATTGTCGTCAATATAGTGGAAGGCTTTGTCGCGATTCATGGAACTCCTCTCGGTCGGATGGGGCGAATGCAATTTGCATCGCACCATCCTAACCCGCTCGCATCGTGGGAACAATTCCCGCCTGAACTTGCGGACTTTTCCCCAATCCAGCGTGCGCGTCGCATCGATCGCGTTCCGGCCCCATCGAACCACCACCGTCAACGCGTTGCCGTGCTCCAGCTTCCGCCGCCCAACGCGAGCGGCGCGCCGCCGCGTGTCCGCGGCCCGATAGTTGCCTTAGCCGGTTGCACGTGCTTCCAGAACCCTCGCGGCGGAGGACGCCGGACAGCGCGATGCAGTGGGCAGCCCGCTCCGGGAGAGACCGGATAGAGATCCCCGGACCGGGGACGGGCGAACGGCAGTACTACCGCAGTTTTTTTGGAGGGTGCACCAAATGCGTCAGTTCAAGAACTTCATCCAGGACGAGCGTGGCGAGGACCTCATCGAGTACGGCCTTCTGGCGGCCTTCGTTGCGGCGGTCGGAATTTTCGTCTGCTACACGCTCGGTCTCGACGACGCCATCGGCGCGGCGTTCACGGACGCGGTTGACGCTCTGAACAATCCCCCGGCCCTGTAATCCAGGACCGAGGAGTCCCAATCGTGCAACTGACACATTGGATGGCCGGCGGCGCGGTGATCCTGTGCTCTGTCGCAACTTGGTGGGATCTGCGCCATCGGCGGATTCCCAATGCCCTAACCATCCCGGCCCTCGTGGCGGCGCTGTGTGTACACGGCGCCGTCGGGGCCGGGCAGGGCCTTCTCCTCTCCGCCTGCGGCGCGGTCGTCGCGGGCGCCCTTGTGCTTCCGGGCTACGCGTTCCGTTCCACGGGCGCCGGAGATGTGAAGCTCCTGATGGCGGTGGGGGCCATTCTGACGTTCCCCCTTGCGTTGAAAGCGGGTCTCGCGGCGCTGATCGCCGGCGGCCTCATCGGACTCGGGGTCTCCGTGCGAGACGGCCGGTTCCGCGACACCATCCGGCGCACGGCCGCGCTCGGCCGGTGGCTCTTCGGCCGCGCCGCGGGCGCTCCGGAACCGAAACCCGAGTCCTCGAACCGCCACATCCCGTTCGGCGTTGCGATCGCGGTGGCGACCCTGGCGCTGGTACTCGTACCGCAAATTGGAGGTTCGCGATGACCGTGCGTCGCCGCGCTGAAGCCGGCACCGCTTTGATCGAGTTTGCGCTCGTGCTCCCCATCCTCTGCGTTCTCGCGATGGGGATGCTCGACTTCGGCCGCGCGTTCCACATGAAAGGCCTTCTGGACCAAGCGGCGCGCGAAGGCGCGCGAATCGCCGTCGTCACCGACCCGGACGCCGACCTCGTCGAGGCGCGCGTCAACGCCGTGATGGGTTCCGGTGGCTACGCACCCGATGACGTCGCCGTGGCCGGGCCGGACCCGGCGCACATGGTTACCGTGACCGTCACCTCGACGTTCACGTTCATCACTCCCGGGGTCTTCGCGCTGATCGGCGCGGATGCCGGGGGCAACATTCTCATGACTGGCCAATGCGTCATGCGCTTCGAG
>DATEND010000038.1:0-5171 GCA_035275245.1 Candidatus Eiseniibacteriota bacterium | reverse complement strand
CTAGCTCCTTCGCGATCAGGCCCGGCTTGAAGGGCCGCGAGGCGACGCCTTTGAACGCCTGATCCACGGCCGGGCCGACCTCCGCGGGGCGAACGTCGCCGAACACGGCGACGACGAGGTTCGGGCGTACGATGAATTTCTTGTGCCACTCCTCGACGAGCGAGTTCGGCATCCGGACCAGGGTCGACCGATTGCCGATTCCCGGGAGCCTATAGCCGCTTACCTCGTATTTGGTCGAGAAGATGAGGCGCTGGCGCTGGGCCTCGTCGTCCTCGAGCCAGTTGTCGTAGGCAGTCAGAAGGAAGATGCGGGTCGCGTCCACGGTGACCGTGTCGAGATCCGGGGTCGCGAACATGGAGCCGAGTCGTGCCAAGGCCTCCTTCCAGTCGGTCGACGGCACCGCGACGGAAACGCCCCACATGTCGCGATCCTGATAGGGCGCGAGCCGCCCCATGGCCCCGAGCGACTGGCGGTACGTCAGTCCGGGCGCCTTCGGGTCGTTGGAATTGAGCATCGTCTCGCGAAGAAGCGAGGAAATGCCGTTCGTGTTGTCGTTCTCGTATCGAACGCCTCCGCCCAAGTAGACGCACACGGTGACGCTCGGCACGCTCCGGTCCTCGCTGGCGAGGACGCGGAGGCCGCCGGGTAGCGTCGTGCGCTCCACGCGTCCTCGGCCCGCGTCGAACGGCGCCGCCGGGATCGAGGAGATCGGCGCGTCGATCCGAGCGCGACGCTCGGCGTCGGCGCTCGCGGTCGGCCGCGGCCCGGATCGATAGGTCCCCTCGTAGAGGGCCTGCTTCTCCTTGATCCGCCGCTCGAGGCCGCCCCGCAGCCCGAGGCTATCCGCCATCGAGCTGGGCATCATTTCCACGACGGCCGCCTGCTTCCAATCGAGATACTTCTGCGCCACGGCGACCAGATCCTCGGGACGCACCGCCCGAACCCGCTGCCAATAGACCTCGTCGGCGCCCGGGCGGCCCTGGAACCAAGCGAGCCCGGCAACGCGCGCGAGCCCCCAAAGCTCGGATTGCGTCAGCGTGTCGCGCGCGAGCACGGCGCGGATCGCCGCGTCGCACTCCGCTTGCGTCACGGGAATGCCGCGGGCCTTCTCGATTTCCTGGACCAGCAACGCCTCCGCGTCGGCGGCGCGCCCAGGCCCGATCTCGAGCGAGATCGTGACGATCCCGCCGTCCGCATCAATCGCACGCTGCGCTGCGGCCGAGAGGACTTCGCCGGTCCCTTCATGAAGCCGGCGCTGGAATCGCGAGTCCGGGCTGTCGACGAGAAGCGCCATCAGGACGTCGAGCGCCACGGCGTCGGCGCTACCCCATTCGGGAGCGCGAAATCCGGCCGTGACGGACACGCCCTGCGTTTCCGCTCCGGGCGAGCGCTCCAAAATGCGCGGGCCGTTGAAGTTTTTCAGGGAAACACGGGACCTGGCGTTTGCCTTTCCCCGGGGCATCTCGTTGAACGCCGCGGCGACCTTCTGTGCTGTGTCCTCGGCCTCGACATCGCCCACGATCACAACGGTCAGGTTCTCGGCCACCCAATTCGCCTTGTAGAAGCGCTGGAGGATCGAGGGGGTCAAAGCCGCGACCTCCATCTCGGGCACGCGAAGCGGCGCGGCGAGCGGCGAACCGTCATAGAGGGCGGCGCGGACCTCGGCGAGCGAAGCGCCGCCGGCCGTGCTGTAGGCCCCGCGCGAGTCGCGGCGCGCCTTCGCCATCGCCTGATCGAACGTCAGCGTGTCGAACACCGGCCGGATCAGCGCGTCGCTCAGCACGTCGAGCGCCTGCGTCAAGTGGCGCGCCGGCACGGTCATGTTGTACACGACCTGGCTATAGCCGGACTCGCTGCCGATCGTGCCCCCGAACCCGCGCACCTCCTTCTGCATTTCCGATTGCTTCCGCTTGGCCGTCGCCTCGTAGGGCAAGTAGGCGAGAACGCTGGACGCGCCGCGCTCCGTGCGCGTTTCGTCCCGGGCGCCCACGTTGACCCAAACCTGCACGGCGACGAGCGGCCGGGTGCGGTTTTCGCGGACGATCACGTTCATCTTGTTGGGAAGCATGCGGACCAGGTGAGGCGCCGCGAGGGCGACGGGTACGGCCGCGGGAGCGGCCGTCAAAAGCAGCGCGAGCAAGGCGGAAATCGGGGCGAAACGCATTTCAGGCTGACCCTCCGAGAATGACCGTGCGGAGCGAGATGAATTCGAAAACTCTACCCTATCCTGCATGAAAAACGAACCCCGGCGGATAGTTCCGCCGGGGTTGCGGAGCAAATTGAAACGATCGTGGAACGAGAACCTACGGGTCGAGCTTCACGACGTTGGCGGCCTGGCGACCTCTCTGGCCGTCCACCGGTTCGAACTCTACGACCTGTCCTTCGGCGAGGGTTCGGAAGCCCTCCGACTGAATCGCCGAGTGATGAACAAAGAACTCCTCGCCCGATTCTTCCCGGATGAATCCATATCCCTTCGAGTCATTGAACCATTTGACCGATCCGCGGTGTTTCAAGTGCGGGGCGCCTCCTTTCGGCCTGCGATGGTCGGATACGGAACGATGGAGATCACGTGGGTGGCTCGCTAAGCGCTGACTCCTCTGGCGCGGACGTTTTGGAAGCAGTCGCGACAGTATACCGGTTTTCCCGCCGTGGGCCGAAACGGAACCTGGGTGGGCTGACCGCAGGAGGAACAGACGGCCTCATGAAATTCCCTCGATGGAGACGAGGACATCGGTGAGGCGCTGGGCGATATGCCACCCGACTGCCGCTTCTTCTCGTCGCGGCAGCGCCGGCAGCGGGTCGGTTCGTGCTGGAACCCGCGTTCCTTGTAGAATGTTTGTTCTCCCAGGGTGAACACAAACTCTTCGCCGCAGTCGCGACACTTGATTACCTTCTCTCCGTCAGCCATGGAGCCTCCGAGACGCCCTCACCGGACACAAAAACGAAAATCCCCCGACGGGTGAGTGTCGTGGGGGTGACGTGGAACAAACGACTGAAGTGCGGGGAGCGCCTGGAAGTGGTACATAGAGAAAGGTCACTGCGGTCACTCGTTGCTGCTTGGATACTCCGCCGAGCACGAGACGAAAATGGCCTTCGCAACGCATAACCCTAACGGATGACGGGAGTTGTGTCAAGAGAAATGAATTCGGGTCGCCGTAACGTGAATCAGGACATGGGCTCCACTCGGGGGTTTCTCCGAGGTGGGATCGCGGCGATCGTCGCGTTCGCCGCGGTGCTCGTGTTCGCGCCGCTCGCAGCCGCGAAACCTCCGCCCGTCGGAATCGACTCGCTCGTGGTGCTTCACACGAACGATTTGCACTCGCATCTCTTCCCGTTCGAGCGAGGGGAAGGCGGCCGCGTCGGAGGCGCCGCTGCTCGAAAAGCGCTGATCGAACGCGAGCGCGAGCGCACGCCCGACCTTTTGCTGCTCGACGCGGGCGATGTCGTCCAGGGGACGCCCGTCTATAACCTGTTCCGCGGCGAGGCCGACGCGAAGGCGATGGGGAGCGTCGGGTACGACGCGGTCGTGCTGGGCAACCATGATCTGGACGATGGCCCGCAAGCGTGGCTCCGCCTCGTCCGGATCGCCGGCTACCAGGCCCTGACCGCGAACGTCTTCGCCGACGCCGACAGCCCCTGGGTGAACCCGGATGCCGAAGAGGTGCCGGCCGAGATGCGACGCGGGGCGCGGTGGGTCGGCGGCGCGACCGTCTTGGACGCGGCGCGGCTTCGATACCTGGCGCGCCCTTACGTCATCCGCCCGTGGCGCGGAAAGCGCGTCGCGATCTTCGGACTTACCACACGCGATCTCACGAAGATCGTGCTCTTCAGTCGAAACGGCGGCGTCGCCGTCGCCGATCCCATCGCGGTGGCCCGGCGGCTCGTCCCGGCGCTTCGCGCCCGGGCCGACTACGTGATCGCCCTCACGCACATCGGAGTGTCCGCGGACAAGGATCTGGCCGCGAAGGTCCCCGGGATCGATCTCATCGTGGGAGGGCACAGCCACACGGAGCTGAAGCGGCCCGCGTACGCCGATCGCGGCTCCGATCCCTGGCAGGGAGGCACGCCGATCGTGCAGGCGGGCGCCTGGGGCGATCGCCTCGGCCGCACGGTTCTTTCGTTGAGCGGCGGCCGCCCCGTTGGAGCGACGACCAACCTGCTTCGCGTGCGCCCCGCGGACGGCGAGGATTCCATCCTCGTCGCCCTCCTTCGGCCCTACCAGGATTCGGTGCGCGTCGGAACGGGCGCGATCGTGTTTCACACCGACCGGGTCATCGAGCGGCTCGACGGTAACGACGTGGAGTCGCCGCTCGGGAGCTTCGTCGCCGAGGTCGTGCGGGAAACCGGGCGCGGAGACATCGGACTCGTGAACACCGGCGGAATTCGAGCCCCGCTGCCGAAAGGCGACGTCACGGTCGGCGACATCGTCTCCGTTCTTCCCTTCGACAACACGGTCGTAACCGTTCCCATGCGCGGCGACGAAGTTCAGCGCCTATTGAATTTCGTTGCCCGACGAGTGGGAAAGAGCGGCTTCGCGCAATTGTCCGGAGTCTCGTTCATCATCCGAAACGGCCGGGCCACGTCGATTCGGGTCGGCGACAGCCCGCTCGAGAGCGAGCGAATCTACCGCGTCGCGACCATCGACTATTTGTACGAGGGCGGGGACGGCTACACGCAGTTCCGTAGCGCGACCGCGGGCGAGGTGGACCGGACAGGCGTCCTGCTCCATGAAGCCGCCGTCCACTTCTTGCGACGCCGCCCCGATTACGAGTTCCGCACCGACGGCCGCGTCGTGTGGGAGGGCGGAGCGAAGGTACTGCCCACCTTGCAGCGGAAGTAGCCTCACTCCCCCCGATACCGAAGCGCCAGATTCACGTCACTCAGGTTGGGTGGCATCTCGAGCGGCTCGGACTCGCCGTCGAAGTAGCCGTCCGCCTTGATCCGGAGCCGATACGTCCCTGGCGGAAGATTCGGGATCACGTAGGCGCCGCCCGCGTCGGTCCGCACGGCGCCGCGCGGCGGCGAGTCCCCTGCCGCCGCGAACGCCGAATCCACCGAACCCGGTCCCGCCGGCTCCCACGACACGCTCGCGCCGAAGATGGGCTCGCGCGTGTGCGCATCGGTGATCGTGCCTTCGATCAGCGGATAGAGAATCGCGTCCCGAGCGTTCA
>DATEND010000037.1:0-10534 GCA_035275245.1 Candidatus Eiseniibacteriota bacterium | reverse complement strand
GTTCTCGGTTCGGCTGCCTCCGTTCACGAACACGCACACGCCGACGAGCGGCTTGGCGTGGTCTTCTTGCAGGAGGAGGGTGAGCCCGTTCGGCAGGACTTCCTTAACTACGTCGGAAGGCGGCGTTCCAAGGGCGAGGCTCGGCGCGAGAAGCGCCACGGCGACGAAAACGGCAAGCAAACGCATGGATTCCCCCTACGGTTTCTGCTGCTGCAACAGGCCGAGAACCTCCCCGGGTTCGGGGAACCGTTTCACGGCCTTCTTTGAATAAATGAGCTTCCCGTCGACGGTCACATCGAAGACCCCGCCGTGGCCGGGAACGAGGGTGGAATCCACGTTCAGGTGCTGCTTCAGCTCTGCCGCCAGACCGGCGGCTTTAGATTGATAGCCTCACTCGGTGCAATACCGAATCTCGATCTCCATGATTGCCCTCCCGGGTCGATGCGAGTGACGTTCGTTCGATTTTCCGCCTGCCGTGGAGGGCTGTCAAGCGACCGGGCGGCTTCCCCTGGAAGAGATCATGCGATCGATCGAAAGGTTGCCCCCGCCGCCGATCAACATGGCCAGCGCCATGCACCCAAGCACGAGCACGAATTCGTAACCGCCCTTGTCCATGAAGAAACCGTTCTTGAGATGAACCATGAAGAACGCGACCGTCATGTTGGAGAGAATCCCGAACGCCGCGACGCGGGTGAGGAAACCGAATAGCATGCCGAAGCAGCCGAGGAATTCGGCGGCGGCCGCGAGATAGGCGAGCGGCGCCGGAACGCCGGTGCTCCCCATCCACCCGACGAACCCCTCCAATCCCGGACCGCCGTAGAGGCCGAGGACTTTCTGCGACCCGTGCATCCAGAAAACCATGAAGAGCCCGAAGCGAATGGGGAGCTGCCACCAGGTCGCCGATGTGGAGAAAAGCGAATTCATGGTGCGCCTCCGAACGTATGTGAACTGCAACCGCCGGCCCGCGCTCCTACCGCTGCCGGCGTGACGCCTCCCAACCTACCACCACGGGTGAAGTCCGGCCAGATCAAGACTTACGAGCCAGCGGATGTCCCAGGGTTGCTCGCCGGGCTCGGGATGGCTGATCCAAAAGGGCGCTATGAGGCGGACGCGGCGGAACGCGATCGAGGCGCCGAGATCCGCGAGGGTCTTGCCGCTGAGCGAGGCGGCGCTTCCGCCGGGCGCCACCCCCTCGCCCGGAGCCTCGGCGCAGCCGACGCCCGCAAATACTGAAAGCGGCACCGCCGTGTGTTCCGCCTCGAGGTTCAGGGCCAAAAGCCGCCGGCCCAAGATCGCGCGGCCGGAGAATCCACGAAGCCCGCCGCCCCCTTCGGCGAGGTAGTGCTCGCTTTCGCGAAGCGGGCCGCGGTCGTTCTCATAGAATCGAGAGAGCGCGTCGAGGCGATTCGCCTCGGCGATGTCGAAGAGATGCTCGCGGGGCGCGTGCCGCGAGGCGTTGCCTGCGGCGATCCGCCACGTGAGGCGCAAGGTGCCGTCCGGGATGACGTCGAGCGATTGACGCGCTTCGAGTCCCGCGCGGGAGTAGCCGCCGTGCGCACTCGCGCCGCCTCCATCTTCGAAGGCGGGCGCGCCTTGAACGAGCGACACGCGCATCCGTTCCGCGCGCCGCGGACCGATGCCCTCGAACAGGAAGGACGCCGATCCCTCGATGGTTCGGCCGAGGGACCAGTAGCGCGAATCGACCGCGGATAGGTCGTCGCGGTCGCGGTAGCGCGCGCCAAGCTCCCACGTGCGCCATGGCTTCTTTCTGCCGGGGGCCGTGCTCCAGTTGCCGACGGACGCCTCGGCGCGGAAGAGGCCGGCGTCCTGCACCGCTCGAAGGCCAACGCTGCCGCGCGCGCCGAATGCGCCCACGCGGCGCCAAGCGCCCAGCCGCCACGCCGTGGAACCGTCGCGGAGACCGCGCGACAATCCAGCCTCCCAGCCGAGGATTCCACGCGGGAAATCGGTCGATTGAAGATAGCGGCCCTCGAGCCACGCTCCCGCGCGGATGCCCTCCTCGCGGCCATGCCAAAGCGTTGGGCCGTAGAGAACCGAGACCTCCTCCGTTTGCGGGAAATCGAAAATCGGCCGATAGCGCATCGGCGGGAAGAACCCGGTATGGTTGTCGAGCCGGTTCATTTCCACGATCTCGTGCCGCGGATCGATCGTCGCGCCGGTGAGGCGCGCGCCGCTTTGGAACGTGACCGTCGCGATCGGATCGTCGACGTAGACGACCGCCTCCTGGCGCGTGCCGTCCTGGAATCGCGCTTCCACCGTCACCGGCAGCGCCATCCGCTCCGTCCGGCGAACGGCCACCGTGGAACGCCACCCCGTCTCGGCCGGCTCGGTCGAGGCGTTGGCGAGCGCAAAGCCGGCCCGATCCACGGTCTCCGTCCACTGGCGGAAGAAGCCGCCGAGGTCGCTCCCCGCCGCTTCCCTCGCCGCGCGGAAGACGTCGGAGGGCCGCGGATGTCGAAACGCGTTCTCGCGCGCATAGCGAAGGACGAACGCATCGAACACCGAGTCGCCGAGCATTCCCCGGAGCGTGTGGAGCATCGCGACCGGCTTACTGTAGGAAGCGGTGTCGTACCTCCGATACGAACCGAACGAATCGGCGGGCGTGCTCATCGGCTGCTCGTCGCGCGCCCACGCGCGCGCCAGGTACGCCCGCTCGTCGGAGGTGAACGCGGTCCGCGCGGTGAGCCAGGGGAGGCGGTGCGCGTACGTGAACATGCCTCGAGGGTATTTCGTGTCCGTGTACACATCCTCGATATACTGCGCGAATCCCTCGTCCATCCAAGCATGCCGGCGCTCGTCGCTCGCGATCATGCCCTGGAACCAGTTGTGCGCCAGCTCGTGCGCATTGGTGTCGTCCAGATAACGAATCCAGGGCGAATAGATCTCCGGCTCGTGCATGACGAGCATGTTGTACTCCATGGCCCCACCGCCGCACCACGCCTCGGCCGCGGTGAATTGGGGCCATTGATACGGACCCGCGAACTCCGAGAGCCGCCGCATGGCGTCGACGGTCATGCCCTTGAGCCCGCTCCACTTCTTCTGATCTGCGCGGAAGACGAGTGCACGAATCGCAACATCGGCGTACGTGGTGTCGCCACGCACGTAGTCGGGCGAGCAGACCCAGGCGAAGTCGTGCACGCGATCGGCGTGGAACTGGAGCGTCTTGAGGGAGGGGCGGAGCGTGTCCCCCGGCGCTAGCTCCGGCGCCAGCGCGCGGATCGTGTCGGTGACGGCGGTGTCCGCGGCCGCGCGCAGCAGGTGGATCGGCCGCGCGCGTCCCTCCTCGTCGGCTTCCTCGCGATCGCCGAGCGCGCCCTCGCCCCAGATCCAGGCGTAATGAACGGGCGTCCCCCGCGGCACGCGGAGTTCCGCGGCGCCCTCGCGCGGAACCGGGATCCGGATCGGATCGGCACGGGGATCGGTTCCGCCGCCGCGGGTGCGGGGCCGTAGATCGGTCTCCAGCCAGAGGAGGCCGGCGGGCCATCGCCCGGTGAGGGTATCCCCCGCCACGGCGCGAAACGTAACCGTGACGCTGTCGGAGGGCGTGTCGGCGTCGAGGAGCGGAGTTTCGTTGTCGCCGCCGCTTGCGCCGACGGGAACGCCCGTCGCCCCAACCCACTGGTCGTCGGGAAGCGTGATCGAAACGTCGAACGTGCCGAAGTCGCCGTAGAACTCGCCTGCGTATCCGAATTGTTCGGCGGTCCAGCCGCGCTCGTCGTAGACGGCGACCTTGGGATACCACTGCGCGATCGAGTAGGCGTCTCCGGTGCGTCCCAAGCGATCGAAGTGGGTCGGCACCTGAACGATGAAGCGCATCGCGAGGACGACCGAGTCGCCGGGCGCCAGCGGTCGAGGAAGGGATATGGCGGCCACGGTTTCATCGATCGAAATTTCGGCAGGCTCGCCATCCGCCGAAACCGAGTCGATCGTCATCCAGCCACGATCCTCGGGTTTCGCGTACCGGAGCGACCAGTCCTGGTTCTGCCGCGCTTCCTCCTGCGCGTATCGGGTGTCGCCGTGCGCGAAGGCATTGGGATAGGTCTGGAAGTGAATGGCCGGGAGAACGCTGTCGGCGCCGCTTCGATAGACGATCGTGGCACGGCCGCTCAGCCGATGCCGCTCGGTGTTGAGCTGTACCTCGATGTCGTAGCGAAGACCGGGCGGGGAAAGTGCGAACGCGGAGCCCGGGGCCGCGAGCAGCGTCGCCAGGAACAACGCGACGGCTTGGATTCGAATCAGGCGGCGACTTCCTCGACGTTCCGCACCGCGGTCGAAACGCCCTCGCCGAAGAGCGTGTAAGGAGAGGCCGCGGCGACGCGCAGCCGAACCATGTCGCCGACGCGCTCGCCTGCGCTCCGGAAGACGGCGGTCTTGAATTGCTCCGTCCTGCCGAACCAATGGTCGTCGCTCTTCCGAGAGGGTCCTTCCACGAGCACGTTCACGTCCCGGCCGACCCACGCCGCGTTCCGCTCGAGCGAGGCCTGCTTTTGTTCCTCGACGAGCACCGTGATGCGGCGCGTCTTCTCCGGCTCGGCGACGTCATCGTCCCATTCGGCGGATCGGGCGCCGGGGCGCGGAGAATACTTGAACACGAACGCGCCGTCGTAGCCGATCCGCTGCATCGCAGCGCGGGTCGCCTCGAAGTCGGCCTCGGTCTCGCCCGGAAAGCCGACAATGATGTCGGTCGTCAACGCCAGATCCGGAATCGCGGCGCGCAGCTTCGCGACGAGCGTCTCGTACTCCTCGATGGTGTAAATGCGGCGCATCTTCTCGAGCACCGTGTTCGATCCCGACTGAAGCGGCAGGTGTACCTGCGGCATCACCTTCGCGCATGCGCCGATTGCCTCGACCGCGCGGTCGGTCATGTCGGCCGGATGCGGTGACGTGAAGCGAATCCGCTCGATCCCGGAAACCGCGTCGGCGCGCCGGAGCAGCTCGGCGAAATCGACGTCCGCGTCGCGGTAGGCGTTCACGGTTTGTCCGAGGAAGACGATCTCCTTGAATCCCTCGGCCGCGGCGTGCTCGACCTGCCGGATCACTTCCACGGAGGAGAGGCTTCGCTCGCGCCCCCGAACGAACGGAACGATGCAGAAGGAGCAGAACTTGTCGCATCCGCGCATGATGCTGACCCATGCGCGCACGCCGTCCGCCCGCGCCGGCGAGAGATCGCCGTACGTTTCGACGCGCGAGAGCCGCACCGCCAACGTTGGCTCTTCGCGGGCCTCGGAAACCAGCGACGGAAGGTCGCGATAGCCGTCGGGGCCGATCACGAGATCGAGGAGCGGTACACGGTCGAGCAGTTTTTCGCGAAGGTGTTGGGCCATGCAGCCGGTCACGCCCAACACGACGCCGGGGCGCCGAACCTTGTGCCGCGAAAGCTCGCCTAGGCGGCCGTAAATCCGTTGTTCGGCGTGCTCGCGGATGGCGCAGGTGTTGACGAGGATCACGTCGGCGTCGGCGGGCTCGCCGACGCGCTCATAACCCGCCCGATGGAGCTGGCCGAGCATCAACTCCGAATCGGCCACGTTCATCTGGCAGCCGTAAGTCTCCATGTAGATGCGTTCGGGCATGGGCGAACAGTATAGCGAGTCGGTGGATACGCCGAAAAGATCGGTTCAGGTAGCTAAAACGGCTGCCGAAAATGTCTTGTGTCGAGAGGGGCGAGGCGCGGGGGCGCTTCCGGCCTCTAGAAGTACGACTCCAAACCGCTGCGGAGAAACGACTTGAGCAAGTCCAGTTCCGGAAGCGCAACTGCCCCGAAGGGGCCGCTGGGCCGAAAGGCCACGGTGCTCGTCGTGGATGACGAGGAGTTGGTCCGCACCGTGACGCAGGAACTCCTCGGCTGCCTGGGCTACGACTCCGCGGCCGCCACGAGCGGCGAGGAGGCCGTGGAGTTAGTCCGCGGTGGATTGCGGCCGGACTTGGTCCTACTCGACGTGGTCATGCCGGGCATGGGCGGCATCGAAGCATTCCGCCGGCTCCGTGAGTTGGTCCCCGGGATCCCGGTTCTCATTTCCAGCGGATTCACGGACTCGACGGCGGCCGCGGAGCTCATGGACGAGGGACTGAACGGGATCATTACGAAGCCGTATCGGATGGAGAACCTGAGCGATCGAATCAAGGAAGTCCTAGGGTAGTCCGCAGTCCCCGCCGACCCAGAGCCCCGACCCTCTGTCTCCTCGCCAATCGCCTTCTTTACGCCCTCGCGCCCCGCATGGCAGAATTCCCGCCCCACGCCCCGTGGTGACCCCAGCGAACGAGGGATGGAATGATCAAGAGCGACAAGTGGATTCGGAAGATGTGCGCCGAGCACCGGATGATCGAGCCCTTCGCCGAGAAGCAGGTGCGCGAGAACGCCATCTCCTTCGGCGTGTCCTCGTACGGCTATGACTTGCGCATCGCCGACGAGTTCAAGATCTTCACGAACATCAACACGACGATCGTCGATCCGAAGAATTTCAATCCCAAGTCGCTCGTCGACTTCAAAGGGGACGTTTGCATCGTCCCCCCGAACTCCTTCGCGCTGGGGCGGAGCGTCGAATACTTCCGCATTCCGCGCATGACCATGACGATCTGCGTCGGAAAGTCGACGTACGCCCGCTGCGGCATCATCACGAACGTGACGCCGCTCGAGCCGGAGTGGGAGGGGTACGTGACGCTGGAAATCTCGAACACCACGCCGCTCCCCGCCCGCATCTACGCGAACGAGGGGATCGCGCAGGTGCTCTTCTTTCAGAGCGACGAGGACTGCGAGGTCTCGTACAGCGACAAGAAGGGCAAGTACCAGTCCCAGACGGGGGTCACGCTCCCCCGGGTCTAGACGGCCGCTTTCGCCTCCGCCGGCTGCCCTCCGAACACGGTGGCGAAGTCGCGCGCGAAGACGTCGAAGCCGCGCGGCTTCTTCTGGGTGATCCGCTCGAACGCGTCGGATACCCCCGCCGCCTTTCCGCTCGCCGTAATGGCGTGCAGCTCGAGCAGGCCGTCCGCGATCCACTCCGGCAGGCCGATTGCGAGCATGCCCGCGCGCGCGGCATCGGGCGGCACGTCGACGTATTCGATCGTCCGTCCCGTGGCTTCGCTCAACCTCTCCGCACACGCCTTGTACGTCAGGGCCTCGGGACCGGTCATCTCGTAGATCCGCCCGCTGTGCGTATCCGTGGTCAGCACGGACGCCGCGGCCAGCGCCACGTCCCGCACGTCCATCAGCCCGATCGGGCCGTCCTTCACGGTCGCGAAGAATTTTCCCTGCGATACGATCGGCCGCGCGGCGTAGAGGAAATTCTGGAAGAACGATTGCGGGCGCAGGATCGTGAACGAGAGGCCGGAGCGCGACAGATGCTCGTCCACCTCGCCGTGGGTCCGAAGCAAGCGGGCGGATGACTGGGGCGAGGCGGCGTAGGCAGAAAGGCGAACGATCTGCTTTACGCCCGAGCGCTTCGCGGCCTCGATCGCGTTCCCGTGAAGATCGCCGACATGTGGATCCGGAGAGGAAACCAGGAAGATCCGGTCCGCGCCCTTGAACGCGGGATCGAGCGTACCCGGCTTCTCGAGATCGCCGATGGCGACCTCCAGCCCGGGGCCTTTGATCGTTTTCGCCTTTTCCGGATCGCGGACCAGCGCGCGAACGCGGATCCCCCTGGCCGTGAGCAGACGAACGACTTCGCTGCCGGTCTTTCCCGTTGCGCCCGTGACGACGATCATTGGTCCCCCCATTGGATGGAATGGATGTTCCGCCGCCGCCGCGACCCACCCCGCGGCGGCAGCGGGTTCGGGGAGTTAGAGGATCGCTCGGCTTACCCCAAAGTATAGATTGGATCCGGACACAATCTGAATGCCGTTTACGCGCTGGTAAACGGGCACCTGAAACAGGCCGTAGAAGGAGAGGCGGTGCCCGACGTTGAATTTGACGCCCGGGGATACATACACCGCGGTCCCGCCCGTGTTCCCCTCCTCCGCGTGGAAGTCCCCGACGTCGTCCTTGGCCCGTACACGTAGGTTGGTCTGAAGCAGGAGCGACGCCGCACGCGCGACCGGCACTTCCGTACCGAGGTACGCGGTCAGCTCGGCGCCGACTTGATAGTTCTCGGTGCCTCGGGCGTTCCAGCGACCGCCAACGCCAACCCGAACAGGCACGCCTCCAGGTTCGCCGGCCAAACCGCCGAGCCTCCATTCAGCGCCGAGGCCCGCGAGCACGTCCCACGATCCGGTGCCGGGGCGAGCCGACGGCTCCGGCTGATCGCCATCGACTTCCTCGACCTCGGTGACGCCGGTCGGCGCCTTGAAGCCGGCCGAGATGAAGTAGGACCGCTTCGAGTCGGCTCCGCCGAAGTGCCGAAGCGCAACGGCTTCGAGATCGCCGACGTGGGCGTAGTTCCATCGCTGATAATGCGGCACGCCCATGTGATTGTGAATGTGTTCGTGCGTGCGGTTCACGAACGGCAAGGCCGCCGAAAACGTCCACGCCTGACCGGACCGATAGGCGGCGCGCGCGGTCGTGATGCGATTCACGGTGCGGACCTCGTCGTGGTGCGCGGGGATCGCACCGACCGATGCATCGTCCGTTCTAACACGAGGCTGGTTTTGGTCGATGTACTGCTGGGCCAGCTCGAACGAGAGGCGCGATTCGTCCCAGAGGGACGCCCGGTCGAGCGGGCACGATTCCGAGCCGCAGGATGCGTGGGCGGGGGGCGCGAGGGGCGCGCCAATCGCGAGCAGCGCGAAGGCGAGCAAACGCAGCGAAACGACGAAACGCCGAGACATGGCGGTCCTCCTCCGAATGAGTACGAGGTTCGGTTGCGAGCGAGACGAACGGGTTGCGGGCTAGGCTCGCGGTGGAGGAACGGCGGGGGTGAGTTCGCGCGCCGGGGCGATGGGTGCGGTGCTGGCGGATAGGGCGATGACGGTTGTTTGAGACGCGAAAGTGTTGGGCGCGGGCGGCGTTACCGGATCGAACGAGATCGGGACGACGCGCGGGGTGGGGTCGCCGCAATTCCCGGCAAGGAGGCTTGGGAGGGTGCGGTCGATCGGCGCGCGGGCGTGGTCCGTGCCGGTAGCGCAACCCCCGCCCGACGTGCAGGACATGTCCGGCTGGCAGCATGCCTTGGGCGCGCAGCACGCCAAGTTCGACACGCCGGCGGCGGCCGGAAGCGGCAGGTGCGCCGCGAGGATCAGCCCCGTGAGGGCCAGAGCGATGACGCGGCGGAAGATCGAAGGTTGCATGCAAGGAGTGTACGCGACGCGGGGGCTCCGGTGACACGACGATCCTGCGTTGACCCAGCGCAGTCGGGAGGGTATCGTTTCCATCTCACGTCCGGCCCTACTTCCGGACCGCTTCGGCTCTTCAACCTAGGGAGGGCTTGCCAGATGTTGACCGCCACTGTGATTCGGGGAGCAGCCTCCGGCCGCTAGGTCGCACCCAGCAGTTCCGTAGCGCCCGCCGGCTTCACCCGCTCCCCTATCCAGACAACCCACTAAATCGTCTACGCGTGCCGAGCGTGGCGCCGAGCTTTCGCGCGCCCCGCGGCCGCGCCCTGCTCTGCGGACGCGCACGAAGGAGAACTTCATTGTCACGATTGGAAGCATTGGGCTGGAATTCGCATTTCGAGAATCAAATCACGCAGGACGATGGCCCGGATCTCGTTCCCGCGCGGGTCGCGGAAGAGCAGCGTGGGAGCTATCGAATCCTGGGAGAGTTCGGGCTTCGATACGCTGAGCAGTCGGGGCGGCTTCGCCATCGGCTCACGTTGGATGAGGAGCTTCGGCCGAGCGTTGGGGATTGGGTGTTGGCGCGCGTCGCGGCCGATGACGACGGTACGGGAACCGCGCTGATCGATCGAACGCTCGCGCGGCGCTCGCGGTTCTCCCGCAAAGAAGCCGGCGAGCGGACCGCCGAGCAGGTCATCGCCGCGAACATCGACACCGTGTTTCTCGTTCAGTCGCTGAATCGCGACTTGAACCCGAGACGCGTCGAGCGCTATCTCGCCCTCTTGTGGGAGAGCGGCGCGGACCCTGTCTTGGTGCTCAGCAAATCCGACCTCTGTTCCGCTCCAGAGGAAGCGCTCGAATCAATCGAACGAGTGGCTGGCGGCGTTCCCGTCCACGTTGTGAGCGCGGTCACACCGGGCGGGCTCGAGCCGTTGGCCCCCTACCTCACGCTCGGGCGGACCGTCGCGCTCGTCGGCTCTTCGGGCGTGGGCAAGTCCACGATCGTCAACCAACTGCTCGGCCGCGAGGAGATGCGGGTACGGGAGATTCGGGAAGACGACGATCGCGGACGCCACACGACGACCGCGCGCCATCTGGTCGTCTTGCCGGGAGGCGGGATGCTAATCGACACGCCCGGCATGCGAACCGTGTTGATGTGGGAGGGCGAGGAAGGCCTTGCACAGACCTTTCAGGACATCGAGGCGCTGGCTTCCGAGTGCAAGTTCCGGGATTGCACGCACGGATCGGAGCCGGGATGCGCGGTGCACCGGGCACTGGGATCCGGGGCGCTCGATCCGGGCCGCTGGAA
>DATEND010000036.1:0-2504 GCA_035275245.1 Candidatus Eiseniibacteriota bacterium | reverse complement strand
GGGTCCTCGGTCGCCACCGGACGAAACGTTCCGGGGCCCACGTGGAGCGTGACGGATTCGATCGCGGCGCCCGCCGCGCGGCATTGGGCCAGCGTCGCCTCGGTGAAGTGGAGCCCGGCCGTGGGCGCCGCCACGGAGCCGGGATCGCGCGCGTAGACGGTCTGGTAGCGCTCTCGATCCGACGGCTCGTCGCCTCGTTCCATATAAGGTGGGAGCGGAACGTGGCCGGTTCGAGCCAGCCACGACTCGAACGCCGGCGCGTCGGTTCCCTCCGCGGCGGCGGGTCGAAAGGAGATCCGCCGAACGCCGCGTTCGCCGACGCCGACGACCGTCGCGCGCCACGACGGATCGGCGAACTGGAGTGGCACGCCGATCCGAAGCGTCCGCGCGGGCCTCGCGAGGGCCGACCAGATCCGCTCGGGCAGGACGGCCGGCTCCTCGCGAAGGAGCAGCACTTCGACCTCGCGATCGTCCGCGCACCCCGCGGCGCGCGGCGCGCGCGCGAAGAGGCGCGCCGGGAGCACGCGCGTGTCGTTCACGACCAGGACGTCGCCGATGCGAAGGAGCGAGGGCAGCTCGGCGAACCGGCGGTGCGCGATCGCGCCGCTCTTACGATCGAGGACGAGCAGGCGCGAGGCGTCGCGCTCCGGCGCGGGGTGCTGCGCGATCCGATCGGGCGGGAGGTGGTACTCGAAGTCGGAGGTTTGAAGCGGGCTCAGAGGAGCTTTTGCTGAGTCGGATTGGGATCGGGCTCGGTCCATTCGCGCTTCGGCGGCGGGTAGCCCAGGTGGGTGAACGCCAGGTCCGTGGCCTCGCGGCCGCGCGACGTGCGCTTCAGGAACCCCTCCTGGATCAAGTACGGCTCGTAGACGTCTTCCAGCGTGTCCGCTTCCTCGCCCACCACGACCGCGATCGTCGAGAGCCCGACCGGGCCGCCCCCGTACTTCACGACGATCGCCTCGAGCATGCGGCGGTCCATGTCGTCGAGACCGCGCGCGTCCACCTCGAGGAGGCGAAGCGCCGCGGACGCCACGTCCGCCGTGATCTTGCCGCCGGCGCGCGTCTCGGCGTAGTCGCGGACGCGGCGGAGGAGCCGGTTCCCCACGCGCGGCGTGCCGCGCGAGCGCGACGCGATCTCGCGCGCCCCAGCGTCATCGATCGGCACGCTCAGGATCGAGGCGGAGCGGCGAATGATGCGGGCGAGCTCCTCGGCCGTGTAGTAGTCGAGGCGCGCGGTCATGCCGAAGCGGCCGCGAAGCGGCGCCGAGAGGAGGCCGGTGCGCGTCGTGGCCCCGACCAGCGTGAAGCGCTTGAGATCGATCCGGACGCTCCGCGCGCTCGGTCCGCGGTCGATCATGATGTCGAGGCAGAAGTCCTCGATCGCGGGATAGAGGTACTCCTCCACGACCGGGTTCATGCGGTGGATCTCGTCGATGAAGAGGATGCCGCGCTCTTCCAAGTTCGTGAGGATGCCCGCGAGATCGGCCGCGCGCTCGAGCACGGGGCCGGACGTCTGGATGAACGAGACGCCCATTTCCGCCGCGAGGATCGACGCCAGCGTCGTCTTCCCGAGCCCGGGCGGGCCGTGGAAGAGGATGTGGTCCATCGCCTCGCCGCGCCCGCGCGCCGCCTCGACCGTGATCCGAAGCTGCTCGCGGAGCCCCTCCTGCCCGACGAACTCGGTGAGCGTGCGCGGCCGAAGGCTTCCGTCGAACTCCGGATCGGTGCCGAAGGGCTCGGGATCGGTGACGCGCTCGTGATCGGGCGCCAAAAACCGCGGCTTGGGCGGCCTGGATTTCGATGGGGGCGTGGGCGGCTTGGGCATGCGAGACTCCCTAGGTTCGATGTCGGGCGCGAGCCTAGACTAACGCACCTTCTGCTGCAACGCCCGGCGCACCACCGCCTCGAGGGTCGCCTCGTCGCCCAGCTCCTGGACGGCCTCCTGCGCCGCCGACTGGGCCCCGTTCCGCGTGAATCCAAGCGCCGTGAGCGCGGCCGCTGCGTCCACCATGACGCCGGTCGCGATCGAGCCCGGCACGCCCGCCGCGGGCGGAGGCGTCGAGCCGACGCCCGCCACCATTTTCTCCCCCAATTCCACGACGAGCCGCTGCGCCAGCTTCTTTCCGACGCCGGGCAAAGTCTGGAGGAAGGCGGGATCGCCGGATTCGATCGCCTCGCGGACGCGCGAGGCCGTGGCGCCGCTCAGGATTCCGACGGCCAGGCGCGGGCCGATCCCCGAAACCGAGATCAGGCGCTCGAAGAGATCGCGCTCGATGAAATCGGCGAAGCCGTATAGCTGGAGCGCGTCTTCGCGGACGTGGAGGTAGGAGAGCAGGCTCACCTCCCGGCCGAGGGCGGGGAGCGTCTCGAAGCAGGAGACCGAGATCAGGAGACGGAGGTTGAATCCTCCGGTCTGCACCACCACCGACGTCGGCATCTTGGCGACCAGCGTTCCCGTGACGGCGTCGATCATGTCTCTCCCTCCCTATCGAATGCGAAGCGCG
>DATEND010000035.1:0-5416 GCA_035275245.1 Candidatus Eiseniibacteriota bacterium | reverse complement strand
ATGAAGGCGCGCGGCGTGCTCAAGATCGCTCACCGCGTGAGCCAGGGCATTCTCGAGACGGCGCGCGAGGAGGGCTGCAACTTCTTGCTGCTGGGGCGATCCGTCGCCCGATCCCTGCTCGAGCGACTGGTCGCCTCCGTTGTGGAGCGGATCATCGATGACGCGCCCAACCAGGTCGGCGTTGTCTACGGCGACATAGTCCCGGAACGCGTCCGTGGTGTGGTCGCGCCGGTAACCTCGGGCGCCAACTCGCAACTCGCGTCCGAGCTGGCCTCCGCGTTCGCGACCCGGTTCCGGACCGAAGTGCGAGCACTCACCGTAATCCCCACGGAGTTGGCCGACGAGGAGGCGGAGACGCTGGCTCGGCGTGCCCGTGACACCTTGCAGGCGGCCCACACGGGCTCGAGGCATGAGCTCATCCGGGGGCGTGATGTCGGTGCCGTGCTCATCCGTGCGCTCCGTGAGGACGAACTGGTGCTGATCGGTGCCCCGAGGACCGACCCGGTTGCTGCGGTGTTGTCCGAAACCATTCCTGCCATTGTGGCCGAGTGCCGGCGAGGGCCGACCATCGTGGTGCGCGGCGTGGATGCGCGCCACCCGGGTCGGTTCAAACGTTTCTTCTTGGGCAGAAAGTAGGGATCGCAGATGGAGCAAACACAGCCGCTCGCGGATTTGTGGGCCCAATTCACGGGGTTTATCCCAACGTTGCTGGCCGGACTCCTGGTGATCGCGCTGGGGCTCGCTGCCGGCTGGCTGGCGAAGCGCGGTACGATGCGATTGCTCGTCTGGCTCCGACTGGACCGCATCGCGGCCCGTGCCGGATGGCGGGCTGCATTCGGAAAGGGCGATGTCCGCGCCACGCTGTATCGGTTGGTGAGCAATGTCGTAATGATCGTCGTCACGCTGATCTTCGTCGATGATGCACTGAATCGCTGGGGGCTCACGGCGCTCGCCCTTACGCTCAACCGCGTGGTGTTCTATCTTCCGAACCTGGGCATCGTGGCACTTATCGTGTTCATCGGGATAGCGGTGAGCGCCGCTCTTTCGGCGCGGGTCACGACCGCCCTCGAGGAGGAAGGCATCCGGCGCGCGCGGCTGGTCGGGAAGGCTGTGAAAGCCGCCCTGATCGCCGTGGTCGTCGCACTCGCCTTATGGCAGTTGCAGCTCGCCCGTGAAATCGTTCTCGGTGCCTTCCTCATAAGCTTTGGCTCCATCGGGATCGCATTTGCGCTTGGCGTCGGGCTAGGGACATCGCGAGCCATCGAGCGCGGAATCGTCGAGTTGCTCCGTAAGGAGGGTGAGTGACCGGATCGAAACTGGCTAGTCATTATAGCCGCCTGGAGCCCTGTGTTCGGGGTCGCTGTACGGCTCGGCGGCCCGACCCTTCGCGTGCAGGGGCGGGATCGCGGGGTCGTCGTACTTCGGTGGTGGCGTCCCCATGATCAGTTTGGGAATGACCGTCGTCCCGATCGTATAGACGACCAGAGCTCCGAGGAGCGGAGGCGGGAGGTTGAACCGTTCCCGGAGAATCTGGACTACCACGAGCCCGAAGACCAGATTCGGAAGCATCGGCAGCCCTACTCGGAGCGCAGAACGGACGTTCTCCCGGAGCGTCAGCGCGCGATGCACAGCCACCATTCCAAGGCGGAAGGGAATCACGACCGCCAGCAACAAGCCGCCGATCGCCAGGGACGAGAGCTGAAAGTCCTCGTGGCGCAGTTCTAGTCCAGCATGAAAGAAGTAGAACGGAACAAAAAAGGATGCGAATGCCTCCACCGCGTGCAACATGCGCTCGGAAGCGATCGCGGGAAGCCGATCGCGAAAACGGTCCGCGGCCATCCCTACCACGAAGGCGCCCACAAGGTAGTAGACACCGAGAGTTCGGGTCACCGACGCGCAGACCAACGCCACCATGATGAGAAACGCAAACTCGGAGCGCGGCGCATGGGGAACGATGATCGAGGCGAAGGCACGGAAGAGGAGAGGAAGGAAGACGATCATGGCGACGAGCACGCCCGCGGAGATGGCAAGACCGGGAACCGACGACGACTGGAGGGCTACGAACAATACGCCCAGGGCCACGAGCTCCGTTGCGACCGCCTTGGACCGAATCCAGAAGCGCTCCGAATCGCTCAGACCCAGGCTTCCGAGCGAGTCGATGATGAAGCCCGTTGACGGTGTGATCAATGCCAAGCCCACGAGCATGGCCGGGACGGTGTCGATCTGAAAAACGTGGCCCGCGGCCGATGCGACCAAGGCAATGGCTGTGAGGCGGACGAGGACGTGCTGCAGGATGATCCGCCATTGCGATCGTAATTCATCGAGGTCGATGTCCAACCCCGCGAAAAGGAAGAGCGACACGATTCCAAGCGTTGAGAGCAATTGGATCGTCGGGTCGTGCACAAACCACCCCAACCCGAGACCTGCGGCTGCGCCGATGCCGAAGCTCGTAAGCGCGGTTGGGAGTCCAAGTCGCTGTAGAACTCGCGGTATGACGAACAGGACGAATAGCAGGAGGACGTAGCCCAGCTCGTCCCTCGACAAGAGCCTATCGATCAAAATGCCCTTCCCCGGGGAGGACGCGGCCGCTTGACGTCGGCAAATCCGCTGCGAGCGAGCCAGCCGGGGAACGCGCGGGCGAGCGCGGTTGGCCCCTCGACTCTTATCAGCCCGGAGCCCATCGCGTCGGCAAGCCCGACATCGCCCATCCAGGCCTTCGTCAGGGCCGCGAGGTCGGCGCTGACGACGAGATCGACCTCGAAGCCCGGATGCTTCAGGCACACGTCTACGCTCCGACGCTCGAGGATGAGCCAGTAGGTCGTCGGGCTCCGCACGGTCTTCGGGACGGCACGGAAGTCAAACCGGACGACCACGCGCCGGTCTGGCAGGCGGTCGGTCTTCACGCGCCTGCGGATGTCCCACATCAGGAGACCTGGGTCGAGGTCGTCAGCGCTGATCTTGCTGCGAGCCCAGCGCTGGCCCCACTCGCCGAGATCCTCGATCACCGCCCGGAACTCCTCCCCCGCCGGGGTCAGGAAGTATTCGCGCCCGTGCCCTTTCACCCTCGCCGCGCTTCGAACGATTCCAGCGTCCTCGAGTTGCGCCAGTCGGTGGGCCAGGAGGGTCCGTGACATGAGCGGTACACCCCGGTGCAGATCGCTGAATCGGTGGCTCCCGCAGACGAGCTCCCGCAGCACGAGGGGAGTCCATCGTTCGGCGAAGATCTCGGCCGCCTTGGCGACTGGGCAGAACTGACCGTAACCCTTCATCGATTCAAGGCTACGAGCAGTAGGAAGGTCCGACAAGTCCATTTTCTGTGCTATCCGCCGCCGGTGCCGGCAGCCATCCTCCCCATAGGAAAGGAGGTGCGCTATGACCATCAGAATGGGAACTGAGACCGCGCGCGGCCGCCACAAAGCACTCGATGATGCGGCCATCGCCGACCTTGCACGGCATTTCCGGGGGCCACTGATCCGTCCCCCCGACCCGCGCTACGACGCGGAGCGGCGCATTTGGAACGGCGCGATCGACCGGCGTCCGGACCTCATTGCGCGCTGCACCGGCGCCGCGGATGTCCGGGCCGCCGTCAGATTCGCACGCGAGCGCGAGCTCCTCGTCGCGGTGCGAGGAGGCGGTCACAACGTCGCCGGCACGGCCGTCTGCGACGGCGGGATTGTCATCGATCTCTCTCCCATGAAAGGCATGAGGGTCGATCCGCGCGCCCGAGTCGCCAAGGCACAGCCCGGGCTGCTCTGGGGGGAGTTCGACCACGAGACCCAGTCCTACGGGCTCGCCACGCCCGGCGGGATCGTCACGCACACGGGTATCGCGGGCCTCACGCTCGGCGGCGGGCTCGGCTGGCTGATGCGCCGGCATGGGCTCACGGCCGACAACCTCCTTTCGGCCGACGTGATCACCGCGGACGGCTCACTCGTTCATGCCAGCGCCGAGGAACATGCCGACCTCTTCTGGGGCCTTCGCGGCGGCGGCGGCAACTTCGGCATCGTCACGTCGTTCGAGTATCGACTGCACGCCGTCGGGCCGAACGTTCTGGCCGGCGTTATCCTGCACCCCGCGGCGAGGGCTCGTGAGGTGCTCAAGTTCTATCGCGACTTCATCGCGAAGGCGCCGGACGAGCTGATGACCATCCTCGCTCTCAGGATGGCGCCTCCGGCGCCCTTCCTCCCCGAGTCGATTCACGGACAGCCGGTGGTGATCGTTGCGGTGTGCTGTGCCGGAACCGTGGAGGACGGCGAGCGGGCGCTCGCACCCCTCAGGCGATTCGGTAAGCCGCTCGTGGATCTCATCCGGCCGACGCCATATGCGTCGCACCAAGCGATGCTCGACGCCGGCGTGCCCCACGGGCTCGGCTACTACTGGAAGTCGGAGTATCTGCGTCCGCTCAGCGACGACTTGATCGAAACGCTGGTTGCGCATGCCTGGCGCGTCGCGACGCCCGAATCGTACTCGGCGGTATTTCACATGGGCGGCGCCGTCAGCCGGGAGGACCCGGACGGATCGGCGTTCGAGGACCGGCGCGCGGCTCACGCGATGACGATCGACGGGGTCTGGTCCGATCCCGCGGCGTCGGAGGCGTGCATCGCGTGGACGCGAGAATTCTGGGAGGCAGTGCGGCCTCATTCCACCGGCCGCGTCTACATGAATTTTCTCGGCGAGGAGGGCCAGGACCGTGTGCGCGCGGCCTACGGCGCCGCGAAGTACGAGCGGCTTCGCGGTCTCAAGCGGAAATACGACCCAACGAACTTCTTCCGCATGAACCAGAACATCGTGCCCTGATCACACCGACGGTGGCGTGATCCCCATGAGCCGCAGGTACGTGTTGAGTTGGGCGCGGTGATGGATTTCGTGCTCTTGTATGCCGTCGAGGATCCAGTGTAGCGTGGCCTTGCGCTCCGCTCCGCCGTCACCGGCCCAGCGGCACACGCGCCCCAGCTCCGCGGCCGGCCGATCGAACCAGCGCTGGGTAGGTCGGTGCGCTTCCTCGAGCAAGGCCCGAAGCGCCGCGTGATCGGGCGCGTCGCGCAGGGTTTTCCAACCTCGAGCTGGGTCTTCGTGCTCGACTAGCCATTGCTCCCACTTCCCGTGGTTCCCGCCGTCCACGATGTTCTGAACAAAACCCCACTCATTCTCTGCGATGTGCACGAATATCTGGTGAGCGGTGAGCATTTCGGGGCGCGGCTTGAAATCGAAGCGCTCGCGCGGCAGCGCCTCGAGCGCGAGCAGGAGGTAGGGGCGGTACTGCGCGTCCCAAAATGGGTAGAACGAGCGGATCGTTCCCGCGTGATCCGCGGCTGAGAGCTTTCGGCTCGCCTCGCGGATCTCCGCCGTGCTCGTCGTGGTCATCACTTCTCCTTGCGACCGTGCCTGAAACTACCACCGAGACCCAGTGCGGCTT
>DATEND010000034.1:0-2954 GCA_035275245.1 Candidatus Eiseniibacteriota bacterium | reverse complement strand
GTTCCGCCGCCGGCTGGCCCTCGGCTGCGGCGGCACCTCGGGTTCAGGGCTCGGCTTCGGCTGCTCCGTCGCCACCTCGGGCGGCGCGGACGGCGTCACCGGTTGGCTCGGCCGTTCCCGACGTGCCGCGGGCGGCGGCGGGGTCGGGAGGTTCGTGGGCTTCCACTGAGTCCCGGTCCTCACCTGCCACGCCCCCATCGGATCGCGCCGGTACACCTGTCCATCCTTGCCCGCGAACACGTTGTCGGGCATGGAGGCCGGCCGCGTGATGGGACGCGCGATCGACCGGGGTGCGCGGTCGACGCTCCGGTTCACGCGCGTGACGTTCTCGGGTCGGTTGTACATGTTCGCCGGAAGGCCGTCCGACACGCGCGTGCGCACGCGGCCGGGGCGACGTTCCCGCAGGAGCGACCGATCGGAGGCCACGAGCGGACGACGGTAGCCTCCCGGACCGAACCACTTCGACCGAGCGCTGCTCTGCGCGACCTGCGAGCCGGAGCGCCACCGGGTTCCGACCCGGAGGAAGCCGGAGCTGTAGCTGAAGCCGAAGCTCCAGCGGCTCAGCCAGGGGTTGTACCGCGCATGAAATCCCCACGTGAAGCGGCGCGGGTAGTAGTGATAGCGGCTCCGCCAGGGACGGTAGTAGTAGCCGGTGCCGTACACGACGGTGCCGAAGTAGGGATAGCAACCGAGGTAGCCCGGCAAGTAGCCCACGTAGATGACGTCCGGCGTCGAATCGTAGATGTAGACGAATCGCACGTCGTAGACGGGGCAGCTCGGGGGAATGTCCTCCACGCCTACGGGCCGCGTTTCGCTGACGCGCCACGGGCCTTCGGGATCGTCCGAGATGTACCAGACGCCCTGATCGCATGCGTAGTAGAAGTCGTCGGCGAAGATGATCTCGTCGTCGGTATTCACGGCGTACTGAAGATCCGTGCCCTCGATCGGCTCGAAGTCCGGTTCGCCGTCGTACGTCGCTTCGAAACTATCGTCGTCGCGCTGGATCGCGCTCGTCTGCGGAATCTCGGCATCGGCGATCGCGTCGTCGGCTTGGTCGGTGCCCGCGACGCTCGCCAGGATGTTGCCCTTGGGCGAGTCGAGCGGCACGAGCTTGAAGCTCGCGGGAAGCTCGTCGCCACGCACGAAGGTCCACGGCCCATCCGTCGAGGGAGCCCGGAACCATCGGCCGGATAGCAGCACGTACAAGTCTTGTGTGCTGACCTCGAGAACCACGTCGCTTTCGGTATTGGCGAGATAGAGGAGCTCGTCCTCGACGAGCGGCGCGTACTGCGGCGGGCCGTCCGTGGCGATCAGCTCCGTGGGTACGGTCGCGGTGAGCACGTCGGGCGCCGGGCCCTCGACCTGATCGTACGCAGACGTATCCGGAGGCACGACGTCGCGAACCGCGACGGGCGGGAACGAGGTAGGGATCCACGGGCCCAGGGGGTTCGCCGCCTCGTACCAGAGGTTGGCGCCGTTCAAGTAGTAGGTGCGGTCTTTCGGATCGTAGACCACGGCATACGGCGTGTTCACCGCGCGCTCGAGTTTCGTTCCTTCGATCTTTTTGAGCGCGGGCTGGCCGTCGTAGACGACCATGATGGCACGTGCGCTGTGGAATCGGATCTTCGGCGGGGTGTTGTCCAGACCGGCCACGCTGGCGCGTTCCTTCTCGGCGGCGGCGAGACCCGCCTGCAACTCCTCGAGCGAGCCCGACAAGTCCCAGCTCTCCGACTGGGTCTCGACCAGCTCCTCGTAGCGGATCGCCTCTTCCGGCGTAATCCCCGGCAGGCGCACCTTGGTGACGTCGAGGCTTCGCGCGGTGACCGTGCTCGAGTCCCGGTCGATCTCGATCCGCTCGCTGTACCAGAGGACGCCGAACGTCCGGATGGCGTCATCGCTCTTCTTGAGCGAGAAGGCGGCGCGTCCCGTGAGCACATCGCCCTTCAGGTCCTCGGGTTGCGGCTGGTAGATCACGAAGGAGCCGCTGGGCGAGTCGAACTGCCTGGGCCAACCGGGATCGTCGGCTCGCGCAGGAAGGGGAGCCGTGAGCGATGTCACCGCGACGATCGCGGCAAGGAGACGCACAAAACCCGGCCCTGCCAGTGGTTGGATCAAACGCGGCGAACGCATGACTGTCTCCCGGAAAGGGTGGGTGAGCGCTTCGGAGGTCCTGTGCCCCGTGCGGCTGACCTCGCTGGTCTCAACCAGAAGGTACACCCCGAATGTGGCGCAGATGTGGCGGCGATGCGGCGAATTCTGACGGGGAGGCCTACCGGATGGCGTATTCTCCCGAGCAGGCACGTTGGGCCGGCGACCAGAACGGGGCAACCTACGAATGAAGTGGACCGACGAATACGCGACCGGTAATCGGCAGATCGACGATCAGCACAAGATGATCTTCAGGATGGCCGAGGACTTTCGGGCGGCGCTCGACGAGGGTAAGGGAGAGCGGGTGTATGCCGGGATGCTCCAAGCGCTGGACGTGTACGTCCGAACCCACTTTGGCTTCGAGGAAAGGTGCATGGACAAGTACGGCTGTCCGGTGGCCGAGGGGAACAAGAAGGCTCACGATCGGTTTGTCGAAGTCCTCGCCGATTTCCAGCAACGCTACGCGGCGGCGGGCTTCGATCGCGGTGACGCCCGCAACCTCGTGGACTCCATCGACACGTGGCTGGCGGATCACATTTGCCGAATCGACGTGCGGCTCAAGGAGTACGTCGCGGAGAAGTGACCGCCCGGTAGCGCCGGGCGCGATCGCGCCCGGGGTTGCTCCTACGCGGTGTCGGAGAAACTAGGCGGTGCAAATGGACCATTTGAGACCGCTCGCCGTCCTCGAGAGGACTTTTCGCGTCGCGTCGCTCGCTCGTGGTTGACATGGGAGGTCAATCGGCAGATCGTTTTCCGTGCCGCCGAGATTGGAGTTGGTGTCGCAAGCCGCATCGACCGATCCCTCG
>DATEND010000033.1:0-5477 GCA_035275245.1 Candidatus Eiseniibacteriota bacterium | reverse complement strand
CGAGGCGCGAACCGAAGCGAAGGGAAACATGAGACACTCCTTTCAGTTAGAGCTTTGCGGCGGGGGTCGTCTCTCGTAGGGAAGGCGCGGAGGGCCCCGAACGGGGGCCCCCCGGCTGCACGAGCGCGACCGGGGTGGGGCCGCGGTACGGCACCCCCTGAGACAGTTCACGTGAACCCAGGGTTGGCGGACCCGCACCCTCACCGTAAACTACGTGCATCAAGAGGGTTGCGTTTCAACCATTCGGGAACGCCGGTCATCCAATGGGTTGCACGCAGCGCTTGTGGGGACAGGGGTGACCGCGTCGACCACGATTCCGACTCACGTGCCGCCGACCGCTGAAGGGGTCGATGTGGCACGAGCCCAGAGCGGCGACACGCGCGCCTTCGAGCGCCTTTACCGGGCGCACGTCGGACGCGTGATCGGTCTCGTGCGCCGGATGCTGGGGAACGATTTCGCGCACGAGGTGACGCAGGACGTTTTCGTGCGGGTCTGGGAGAAGATCGGAACGTTCCGGGGCGAGGCCGCCTTCGGGACCTGGCTCCATCGGGTGGCCGTGAGCGTGATCCTTCACCGGAGGAACGCGCTCCGAATCGAACGAGGCCGGATCAAGGACGACGAGGACGCGCTCGAGGCCATACCGACGCGACCATCGACCTCGGACCTGGGAATGGATTTCGAGCGCGCCATCGAGAAACTGCCAAGCGGGGCGCGCATGGTGTTCGTCCTCCACGACGTGGAGGGCTTCAAGCACGAGGAGATCGCGGATCTCCTGGGCGTAACCTCGGGTACGACGAAAGCACAACTTCATCGAGCGCGCATGATCTTGCGCCAGCACCTTCATCGCTGAACGGAGCCACAGGATGAGCGACCGCTTTACCGAATCTCTCTCGGATTACCTCGATGGCGGGCTTCCGGCCTCCGCACGGGCGGAGTTCGAGTCGCACCTTCGCGGATGCACCGAGTGTTCCGAAACCCTGGAAGGGCTCCGGAACGTCGTCGCGCGCGCGCGCATGCTGCCCGAGCGCTCGGCGACCCCCGAGATCGACCTTTGGCCGGGGATCGAAGCGAGGATCCTCGAGACGGGGCGCCCGATCCCAGGCGTCCAGGTGCGCCGCGGGCCATCCTGGGCGTCGCGCCGCGTCTCCTTCTCCGTGCCGCAGCTCGCCGCCGCGTGCCTCGCCCTCGCGATCGTCTCGGGCAGCGCCGTTTGGTACGCGCGAAGGAGCGGGTTGGAGCAGACGGTCCAATCGGGCCGCCTGATCATCGGATCGACCAATGCGGGAAACGCGCCGAGCTTCGCGGACGCAACGCCGAGCGCGGAGGGCGGATTGCGGGGCGAAGCGAGCAAGGCGGGCCTCGACGAGCTCCGTCGCATCCTGGCCGACGGCCGAGACAAGCTCGATCCGGCCACGGTCCGCACGCTCGAGGAGAGCCTCACGATCATCGAGATCGCGATCGGGCAGGCGCGCCGCGCCCTCGAAGCCGATCCCGCGAACCCCTACGTCCGCGCGCATTTGAACAAGACCATGCAGCGCAAGGTGGACCTTCTCCGTCGCGCGACCATGCTCGCGAGCGCACCCTAGCGAGGACCGAACCCATGCTCGCAGCAGCAGCCGCCATCGCCGCATCGATCGCCGCCTTCAGCCTGCCGCCCGGCTCGGACACGACGCTCGTCGTGCCGCGCGGCCTGAACCTGGACGTCGCCAACTATTCCGGCGAGGTGCTGATCGACGCGTGGAAGAAGAGCTCCCTTCGAATTCGAACCGACCACTACGAGCAGGACAAGGTGATGGTGAGCCCACTCGGCAAGGGGCTCTTGATCAAGGCGTACTCGAAGCACCAAGAAGAGCGGGGCGCCGTGATCCGCCTCACCGTGCCGGAGTGGATGAACCTCGACATCTCGGGCATCCACACCGACGTCGTGATCGCGGGGACCGAGGGACAGGTGCGGGTCGAGACGGTGCACGGCGACGTGCTGGTCAAGGGAGGGCGCCGGAGGATCAACCTGGCCACGGTGAACGAGGACATCTGCCTCTCGGACGCGATCGGAACGATCGCGGCGGAGACGGTGAACGGCGACGCATATCTTTGGAGAATCGATTCCGATAGCGTCAGCGTCTCGACGGTGAACGGCGTGATCGCGTACGAAGGCACCGTTCGCGACAAGGGCGTCTATCACCTGACGAGCCACAATGGCAACATTTCCATGGGAATCCCGGACAATGCGTCGGCCGCCGTGGCCATCTCGACGTTCTCCGGCGATTTCGAATCCAGCTTCCCCATCACGCTGTCCGAGAAGCGCGCCGGCACCCGTTTCCAGTTCTGCGTGAAGACGTGCTCGGCCAAAGTGGACCTCGAGTCGTTCCAGGGAACGATTCAGATCTACAAGTCCGGAGCAACGCCCAACGCGCAAATCCAAAAGATCGACCGGCTGAGCAACAAGATTTACGCGAAATACCTGACCAAGCCGGTCGGGAAGGTCGAGCGGGCGAGGTCCGAGGAGGCGATGGAGAAGTCGGCCAAGTACGAGAAGTACCGGAAGTACGGAAAGCACTACGACGACAACGGCGACGCCGAGGACGGCGGGAAGGACGAGGACGAAGAGTAGCGCCCTCCCCGCCGCGCCCCGCTACTGTGAGTTGAGAATCAGCGGCAGACCATTCTTCCCCCCGCCGACCACGATGACCTTCGCGTTGGGCGAGTTCGCGATCTTCTCGGTGGCCTCGATTCCTTTCCACGTGAGAAGTCCCGGCGTGATGCCCGCCGTGACGATGCGCTGAAAGTCCGAGATGCCCTGGGCCTCGATCCGCTTTCGCTCGGCCTCGCTCTTCTCCTTCCGGAGCACGAACTCCATCTGCTGCGCCTGCTGATCGGCCGCGAGCTTGGCCTCGACGGCCTTCGCGACCTGATCCGGCAGCCGGATGTTCCGGAGCAGCATCGCCTCGACGATCACGCCGCGTCCCTCGAGCCGCTTCCTCATGTCGGCCAGCATTCGGCGGCCGATCTCTTCGCGTCGGGATGAATAGAGATCCACCGCGTTGAATCCGGCCGTGACGTCGCGGATCACGGAGCGGAATTCGGGGATCAGAATGTTGTCGATGACCCCGCCCAGCCCTCCGTAGCGGCCGAAGATCTCCTTCGCCATCGTCGGTTCCGCGTGGTAGACGATGCTCACGTCCAGCCCGACGACCAGTCCCTCGCTCGTGGGCGTGGCCGTCTGCTCCTCGATCTGGAGCGTCCGGCAGTTGATGCGATGGACGCCGAACCAGGGCATCCAAGGGTGGAGCCCCGGGCCCCACGTTTCGTCGTGCACCTTGCCGAAGGATTCGAGAACCCCGACGTGTTGGGCCGGGACCGCGGCGCAGCCGGCGGCGAGTAGTCCCGCCAGAAGCGCGGTTAGGACGCGCGTTCGAAACATGAGTGCCCCCCTCCGTGGATGGCGATCGCTGGGCGGCTTTGGCCGCGCGCGGTGCTTCGCGAGCGACATCCTACGCGGCGTTTCCTCGGCCGTCCACGACGACCTCGGGCACGCGTGCGGGTAGGTCCCGCCTCAGTACCCGTGGGAGTCCGGCTCGACGGATACCTTGCCGGCGAAGTAGCGGTAGACGAGCGTGAAGTAGACCGCGACGAGCGCCATGCCGATGACCCACCAGACGACGCCGACCCGAAGGCCGTACTCGGCGGCGGCCGCGTTCTCGATCGTGAGTCCCAGCTCGCGGCCCGTGGTCGCTGGAAGCACGTAGGGGTACACGCCGAATGCCGCGCTCAGGAGCATACCCGCGAGGTAGGCGGCAGACGCGAGGAACGCCCGGCCGTCGGCGCCGCGCGTCAGGAAGTGCCGCACCAAGACGAGACCGGCAACCGCGATGGCCGGGAAGAGGTAGCCCCATGGCCAGCGCGCCAGGTTCTCCGAGACCTGGGGCTGCAGGCGAAGCGTGAAGAACGTCGTGAGCCCCGCGAGTCCGAGGGTGCTCCACCACGCCCGGTTCGCGAGCACGCGGGCTCGCATCGACACGGGATCGTGCGTCTTGAGCGCGACCCAGAGCGCGCCGTGCATCGCCAGGGAGGCGAGGGCGGCGAGCCCGACCGTGACCGTATACCAGTCGAGGATGCCTGTGGCCCCGGCCGGCTGAAAGGTGGTCCAGAGCGGCTCGAAGAACCGGCCATCCACGCCCAGCGGAACGCCGCGCACCACGTTCCCGAGCGCGGCACCGAAGAAGATCGCCAGAAGAGTGCTCGAGAACGCGAAGGTGGCGTCCCAGAGCGGCCGCCAGGCCGGGCTGTCGATGTGATTTCGAAACTCGATCGAGATCCCGCGCAGGATGAGGAGCCAGAGCACGATCATCAGCGGGAGATAGAACCCACTGAAGGAAGCGGCGTAGAGAGCGGGAAACGCGAAATAGAGCGTGCCTCCGGCCGCGAGGAGCCAGACCTCGTTTCCGTCCCAAACGGGCCCGATCGACCGGAGCACCGCGCGGCGTTCGTCGCCCGTCTTCGCCACGATGAGGTGTGCGATGCCGGCTCCGATGTCGAAGCCGTCGAAGATCACGTACATCGCGATCATGCCGGCGACGAGCCAGAACCAGAGGGATTCCATGCGGCTACCTTGCCGTCCCGAGCGGTTCGGACGTCGGACCGTGATCGATTTCCCGGCGAACCAGGAAGAGAAAGAGGATCGCGAGCACCGTGTAGAGCCCCATGAATCCGATCAGCGTGAAGAGGGCGTTCCCCGCCGAGACGTTCTTCGAGTAACCGTCGGCCGTCCGCATCAGCCCGTAGATCAGCCACGGCTGGCGGCCGACCTCCGCCGTGATCCATCCCGCCGTATTCGCGATGTACGGGAACGGCACGGCGAGCATGAGGAGCGTGAGCATCCACCTCGCGCGATAGAGGGATCGGCGCCAGAGGAGGAGCGCCGCGCCGCAGAAGAGCGCGATGAAGATGGTCCCGAGGCCGACCATGATGTGATACGCGTAGTAGAGAAGCGGGATGTTGTCGGGCCAGGTATCGCGTGGGAACGCGTTCAAGCCCTTGATCTCATGGCTCCACCGCTGGTAGGTCAGGAACGAGAGCATCTTCGGAACCACGATCGGGTTATCGAGCCGCTGCCGCTCCATGTCGGGCTGGCCGATGATCACGAGCGGCGCGCCCGCCTCGGTGTTGAAGAGGCCCTCCATGGCCGCCAGGGTGACCGGCTGATGGCGCGCGACCAGCTTGCCCTGCTGATCCCCCGTCGGATAGAGCTGCACGACCGAAGAGATCGCGCCCACGATCACGGCGACGCGGAGAAAGAGGCGCCCCATCTCGTCGTGCTTTTGCGCCAAAAGATAGTAGGCGCCCGTTCCCGCCATGACGAAGCAGGCCGTCAGGACCGCGCCGTTCATGTTGTGCGCGTACTGCCAGAACGCCCACGGATTCAAGAGGAGCGCCCAGAACGAGCGAAGGACGATCTCTCCGGAAGGAAGGACCTCGTG
>DATEND010000032.1:0-8314 GCA_035275245.1 Candidatus Eiseniibacteriota bacterium | reverse complement strand
CGCGGCCGCGCAGATACTCGTCGGCGCCGGCGGCCAGCGTGAGGGGCGGCAGTCCGTCCGAGGGGCCGCGGAGCACGGCTTCGGCTTCCGCCAGGGCGAGCCGGCGCGGGGCCACGCGCCGCGTCACCACCCTTGAATCGTCCGGCTCACGATCTGATCCGCGAGCTTCTGCACGACGTCCCTCCGTCCCTCGGTCTCGGTTCGCGCGGGCTCGTTCCCCACCGCCGCGACATTGTAGGTCGTCCGCACCGTGAGGGCATCCTCCTTCCAGAGGTCGCGGTTCTTCACCGTGTCGCGGAAGACCACCTTCACGACGAGCACGATCTCGTACTGGGTCGCACGCTCGGCCCGCGTGTATCCGAACACCTGGTTCTTGTAGGAAACCACGGTGCCCCGGAGGATGGCGTCCGCGTCGCGTTCGGAGACGAGGCGGAGCCGCCCCTCGCGCAGGAAGGCGTCGGCCAGCGCCTGCGTGACGTCGTCCGAGAGGCCGTACTCCACGGTGTTGTTCGCGAAGACCGGCACCGACAGCGTCTTGATGTGCTGCGGAAGGACGCTCGAGAGCGTGTACCCGCACCCGGAAGCCGCGGAACCGATCGTCGCGGCGAAACCCAGGGCGAGAAGCGTGCTACAGCGGGTCGCCCGTGGTCTGGGCATCGTGGAAGCCGTAGAGCTTCATCCGGTACCGGAGCTTGTCGCGCTTCATACGGAGGATCTGTGCGGCGCGGCTCTGATTTCCCCTCGTCCAGTCGAACGCGCGCTGGATGACGTCGCGCTCGACCTCGCCGATGGCGGCCTCGAGATCGATTCCCTCTTCGGTGAATTGACCCGACTCGACGACGGAGCGCAGGGCATCGAGCGACGAACCGGTCCGGGTCGCCGCGGGCGCGATCGCCGCGGTCAGGTGTTCCGCTTTGATGCGGTCGCCCTGGTTCAGGAGCACGATCCGCTCGAACAGATTTCGAAGCTCCCGAATGTTGCCGGGCCAGGGATACGAGAGGAGAATCCGTTCCGCGTCCGGCTCGATCGACGCGAAGGACTTGTTGAACGATCGGTTGAACTGCGCGAGGAAGCTCTTCGCCAAAGGAAGGATGTCCTCCCGGCGCTCCCGAAGCGGCGGCACGCGGATCGGCACGACCTTGAGACGGTAGTAGAGATCCTCCCGAAACCGCTGCTCGCGCACCATCGACTCGAGGTTCTGGTTCGTCGCCGAGATCACGCGGACGCTGACCGTGATGTCCTTCGTGCCGCCGACGCGCTTGAACGTCATGCGCTCGAGGACGCGGAGGAGCTTCACCTGGATCGTCAGGCTCATCTCCCCCACCTCGTCCAGGAAGAGGGTTCCGCCGTTCGCGAGCTCGAGGAGCCCCTGCTTCTGCTGGCGAGCGTCGGTGAAGGCGCCCTTCTCGTGGCCGAAGAGCTCGGACTCGAGGAGCTCGCGCGGGATCGCGGCGCAGTTCACCTCGAGCATCTGCTTCTCGTGCCGCGACGAGAGCTCGTGGATCAAGTGCGAGATGAGCTCCTTGCCGGTGCCGCTCTCGCCCTCGATCAGGACGCTCGTGGAGTCGCTCCCCGCGACCTGCTCGACGACCGCGTAGACCTGCTGCATGGCGGGGCTGACGCCCCGCACGAAATCCCGAGAGAAGCTCTGGCTCTTCTTTTCCCGATGGTGCTGCACTTCCCGGCCGAGGCGCTGCGTGGCGAGTTCCCGCTCGAGAACCACGAGGAGTTCCTCGCGGATCGGCTTTCCCTTGGTCAGGTAATCGCGCGCGCCGAGGCGCATGGCAGAAACGGCGGTTTCGTGGTCGGGCTCGCCGGTCAGCATCACCACGATCTGCTCCGGCCACTGCTCGCGGATCCGCTGGAGGACCTCGATGCCGCTACGGTCGGGGAGGCGGATGTCGAGGAGCACCAGATCGACGCTCTCCCGCTCCAGCGCCCGAAGCCCGGCGCCGCCCGAATCCGCGGTCGTGACCTGGAAGCCCTCGGCCTCGAGATCGCGCGGAAGGAAATAGCGGATCGTTTCGTCGTCGTCGATGATCAGGATCGATGCTTTGGCCATGGCGTCCCGTCCTCAGTTGGGCGCGTCCGGAAGAAAGATCCGAAACCGCGTCCCCTTCCCCACGCTGCTCTCCGCCTCGAGGGTCCCTCCGTGGCGCTGAACAATACCATGCGCGACGAAGAGTCCAAGGCCCGTCCCCTTGGGCCGCGTCGTGTAGAACGGCTCGAAGATGCGCGGCAGGTGCTCTTCCGAGATACCGGATCCGTTGTCCTCGACCTCGAGAACCACGCCGGCCGGCGTTCCGGTCCGCCGCCGCCCTCGGATATGAATCGTGCCTCCGGTAGGGGTGGCCTGGACACCGTTCTGGATCAGGTTGAGCAGCACCTGTTGAAGCTGGTCGGCGTCGACCGTCCCCCTCGGCCATGCATCGGCATCCTCGACCACGATCGTGACGCCTGCCGCATCGGCCGCCGGAGAGGCCCCCCGGACGGCCCAGGCGGCGATCTCGGCCAAGGCGGCGGTGCGAAGATTCAATTCGCGGGGCTTCGTCGCGGTGAACAGGTCCTGGATGATGGTGTTGAGCCGCACCACCTCCTTGAGAATGAAGGCGACGCTCTCGTGCCGTTCATCTCCCTCTGGAAACCCCCGGCTCAGATACTGGACGCCAGTCGCGATTCCGGTGAGGGGGTTTCGAAGCTCGTGAGCCACGCTCGAGGCGAACCGGCCCAGGGCCGCGAGGCGGTCGAGTTGCCGGATCCGGCTCTCCATCTGCTTCAGGCTCGACACGTCGAGGAGCGTGGCGACCGCGCCCCGAATCCTCCCCTCGGAGTCTCGAAGCGGAGCCGTGCTCATCTCGACCGGGACGCTCGAGCCGTCGGGACGGACGACGTCGTGACCCTCGCCGACGCTGTGCGAGCCGTCGTCCAAGCTCTTCACGAGCGTCTGGTGCCACGTGCGATCCGGGACGAGCCGCGGCACGGGCGTCGTGCGAACGGTTTCGCGGTCGAGTCCGGTGATCGATTCCGCAGCGCGGTTCCACGTCACCGTGCGCCCCCGCGTGTCGATCGCGACGACGCCGAGCGGAAGATTCTCGATCACCTCGTCCCGGAACCGAGCCTCGAGGTCGAGCGCTTCCTTGAGCCCCAAATTGACGAGGATCGGACCCAGGGACGGCGCGATAGCATCGAGACGGTGCATGCGATCGGGAGCTTCGGCGCCTTCGACGCCGATCAGCGCGACCACGTGCCGGAACTCGCAGCGGCCGCAGACGCGGTGTCCTCCCGCCATCTCCTCGAGCGGCGCGCGGGAGAGCGCGCAGATGGATCCGGCCACGATGGCCCCGGGACAGGCCGGGGTGTCGCCGCTCAGCCGGTCGCCCGCGAGCTCCCCGCGGATCGCGATGGGCCGCCAGGGACCGCCCTTTCGCGACGCGGATGGGCTCGTCCAGAGTTCCGCGTTCCCTTCCCCCATGGCGATCCAGCGGAGCCAGTCGGGTTGGAGCCACTGAGCGGGCACGCGCTCGGGCGCCACGTCCACGATCGCGGGATCGCCGGCACGATGGATCGTGAACGCGGGCGGGCTGCCGTCGAGAACCCCCAACCAGAGGTGGGGTTCGTCGAGCGCCTTCGCTAGGTAGTTGAGAAGCGTTCTGTAGGAAGACCCGGGCTCCGCGTCCTTGGCCGTGAACGCGACGAGCTCGCCGAGTCCTTCGAGCTGAACCCGCGTCGCGAGCTCGCGACGGAAGTTCGTCTCGAGATCGCTCAGCAGGAGCTCGACGAGGGATTCCAGCGCGACCGGCGTCGTGCCGTCGGGAGAGCCGGCCTCCTCGCCCGTCAACGGCGGGAGCCCGCAGAGTGAGCGGATTTCCTCCGCGCGGCGCCAGAGCCGCTCGGAGGCGGCGCGCTGTGTGATCCGGGGCGGTGTCTTCAAGGGATGTGGGTGGGCGCGTTCGCAGGCGCCTCGCCGGCGTGAGAAAGCGGCGGGGCGAGATGGCGCCGCGGCGACAATCCCACGGGCAACCTATCACCCGCGCGCTTCGGGGGTCAAGGCAAAGGCCGAAAATCGAAGAGGCGAACCGCTTGGCTCGCCTCGGGATTCATTGGACTTCTACGCGCGGAGCGGCCTCAGTCCGAAATCAGTGAGCGCCCTCGCCGCGGGCCATCACCTTGAACGTCGCCGCCATGATCTTGATGTCCATGAGGAACCGGCCGTGACGAACGTAGTAGAGATCGTACTGGAGCTTCCGGTTCACGGTTTCGATGGACGTATCGTACCGCCACTTGACCTGCGCCAGCCCGGTGATGCCGGGCAACGCTTCGCAGCGGCGCGGGTAATCGGGAATCTCCTTCGTCAGCGACACGACGAAGGTCGGGCGCTCCGGGCGCGGGCCGACGAGGCTCATGTCGCCGCGAAGCACGTTCCATAGCTGCGGGAACTCGTCGAGGCGTGTTTTCCGAAGCAGCCTTCCGAGCCGCGTCACGCGCGAGTCGGTGGCGGAGGCCCAGACGGGCCCGGTGAACCGTTCGGCATCCGTGACCATGGACCGGAACTTGAAGATCTTGAACGGGCGGCCGTAGCAGTCCTCGGAGCGACGGTCCCAACCCGACGGCATCTCGTGCTCGATGTGTCCCTTCCCCGAGCCGTTCCCATTTCCGTTTCCATTCCCGTTCCGCACGCGCGAACGCCTGCGGTTCAATCCGACGCGCTCCTGCGCGTAGATGACCGGGCCGGGACTGTCGAGCCTGATGGCGAGGGCGACGATCGCGAATACCGGCGAGAGGACGAGCAATGCGATCGAAGAAAGCGCGATGTCCAAGGAACGTTTGAGGAGGAACTGCTGCGTTTCGGGAGCGAGGCTCCGACGCTTGGAGCCAGCGTACTCCGATGGAAGGATCATCATGCTCAACGGCGTACCACCCCACAGAGCCACGCCGGGCAGATACGGACTATCGCGGAAGATCAAACCCGAAGGCTTGAACAGCGCGGAGCGCCTACTGCGGCGCCGACTCCCAGGGCACCGGCACACCGGAAGTCGGAATTCGTGGATTTCGAGCGAGGTCGAAGCCGCCGCGATTAGAGTCGCGCGCCTCGACTGGCCCCCCACCAATCACCAAACAGTATACATCAGGCGCACTCGCGAGGCAAGGGGAGTTTATTTAGTTGCAGCACATTGGGTTACGACTACTTAACGGAGCGCCGCCACGACAAGCGCCCGGAACGACATCCGCGACAGCGACGCGGCCATGTCGTCGGCGCCGGACTTCGACTTCAGGCGCGCGAGCATCACCTGATAGGCGCCGTTGGATCCCTGGACGATTTGCGCATCCTTGATTCGGAATCCTAGAAGCTCGAGTGCCTTGAGCTCCGCCTGTGCGCTCTCCTTCGATGAGTAGCCCGGGAGCACGACGTCGTATCCGACGGGCTTGGCCGGCTCGGCCGGCTTCGGCGCTTCTTCCACGCGCGGCGTGACCGGCGCGGGGGCCGCCTTCGCGATGGTCTGCTGCGCGGGGGCCTGCGCGGGCGTTTGCGCCACGGTTTGCGGTTCGACCACCTGCTGCGGCGCTGTCTTCGCTGCCGCGGGCGCTTGAGCCTTCGGCGCCTTCGCCGCGGCGATCACGGCCGGGCCGGTCGGGGCCGGCGGCGGAGGGGTCTTCTTCTTCGGCTCGGGCTTCGGCTTCTCGGGTTTCCGCTCTTCCCCACCGCTGCCGAACGAATACCCGAACGAAAGGCGATGAATGTTGTCGAAGTCATTGCTCGGCGTCATCGCGTAGTCCACCTGCAGTTGGCTGTAGTGAAGCCCAAGCCCATAGGAGAGACCGTTCGCGGGATCTCCCTCGCTGCCGAGTTCATGGCGATAGCCGAGGCGGAGCGAGACGTTCTGATGCGCGCGGAATTCGGTGCCCAGACGGACGTCGTTGTAGTAGTCGCGCGGCATGTTGTAGTCGGCGGCGACGAGGAGTTTGTTCTTGAGGAAACCACGGCTCGCACCGAACTTGACCTGCTGCGGAAGCGGATACGGAGCGCCGTCGAACGAGAGGCTCGGCCCGAGATTCTGGATCACGGCCCCGATCGTCGTCCCGCGAATCGTCGCGGAGGTTCCGAGGTCGACGGCCGCGCCGGTCGCGGAGACCGTTGCCAGGTTCTGCCGAATCAGCTTTGCATTCGCTCCGACGTTGACGCCCCGTCCGATGGGACGCGCCAGGCCGAAGGTGACGGCGAGGTCATAGACATTGAAGTCGCCGGTAGGATTGTTGTACTCGTCCACGCCGGCAATGCTCGGCATGTGAAAGTAGGCGACGCTGACCGAGCCGACGCCGAGCTTTGGACTCACGGGGCGCGCGTACCCCAACCATTCATAGCTCAGGTCGCCGAGCCACGTCGCGTGCATGGCCCCAATCTGGGGCTGATCCAGAGTTGCGAGCGCGGCCGGATTCCAGAATTGTGCAGTGACCCCCGTTGCAATTCCCGTGTGGGCGCCGGCCATGCCCGCCGAGCGGCCACCAATTTCGAATTGTAGAAAGTCTGCGGAGGAGCCGCCGATGGCGATATCTGCGAGCGCGGGTCGTACGGTGACGTACATGAGTGTGGCCATTAGAACGGAGACCGTTCCAATTCGACGCGACGCGGAAACGCGCGCCGAGGGCCTTAGGCGTGGCCAGAACATGAGTTTTCCCCCGTAGATGTGCGCTCTCTCCCCAGGTTCGACCGTGATGCGGGAACGACGAAATCGTTGAAATCGTTTGCGCGGTCGAGCCAGCGCGGAGTGCTTGTGCAGGGAGCGTGCCAGTGGGAGAAATCCCAATTCGCACGATGGGAATCACCCAATTCGTTGCGGCTCAAGGGGGGTGTTGAGTCGAGGCCGCATCGCGCAATTCGCAATGAACGGGCCGCGAGATCTTCCTGCAAAACGCGCGATCGTTCGGGCGAGAAGCTCCTCGAATGAGCGAAACCGGAGGGAACGCGTGAGATTCAGCGGTGCGGAAAACGTCTAGAAGCGGAGGTTCACCTGCATGGTGGGTCCGTTCGGGGTCAGGGGCGCGAAGGAAGCGGAGACGCGCGACTCCTTGGTCGCGGGCCCCTGGGTCGGCACCAGGAAGGCGTCGATTACCCCAGCCAGGTAGACGCCGATCGTGGCGTACCGAAGACCGCGCCGGAGGTCCTCGGAAGACTGGAGGTCGTTCCGCTTCACCTCGAGCTCTTGAAGACGCGGCAGGAGCTCGGACGGCCCGGCGCTATCCACGAGCGTCTCCGCCCAATCAACCTCTGTTTGATCCTCCTCGACGATGTTGTCCGCGACCACAAACCCCGCGGCTGCTGCCAGCGTGGCTCCAAGCCACAACGCGCCGCGCGCCCTGTGATTCGCGTAGTCCTGCCCCGCGCCGGGGACGAGCACCGAGCGCCAAACGATCGACGTGCGGTTCAACGTCGGCACGGAGAGCGTGACGCGGCTCGGCGTGCTCTCTTCGAGACCGAGGCGCGGGCGGATCCAATAGTCCACCGCGCTCAGAGCCCAGGTCGCCCCCGCGTACTTCACCCACGAGTTACGGGCCCTGCGCTTGTCCAGCGCGCGGTCCCCAGAGTTCCCTCCGAATTCGTCGAGGCGATCCCGGTAGTCGAGGTGAGCGAGCCCGGCCGCGACGATTCCCCCGGTGGCGGCCCCGGCCAAAATCAGGCCCCGCGCCGGCCGCTTCGCCGTAATGTTCGGCAAGCCCGGGTAGGACAGCGACCGCACGATGAGCCCACCGCTGAACCCACGCGGCTCGGACACCAGCCTCGCGGGGAAGCCGCGCGGGGGCACGTACAGGACGCCCTGTGTCCGTGCCACGGTGGCGCCCTCCACCACGAGCGAGAATCGCCCCTGGAACGTGGGAGGGAGCTCCAGCGGCGCTGCACCCTGAATTCGTGACGGACCGTCGAACCGAAGCCACGTGGAAGTCGGCTGCGTGAGCGCCGTGAGCGTCGTCTGCGTGCCTGCGGCGGCCGCGGGCGGGCTCGTCGACGCGGTCTGCGAAGAGCCGGCTCGGGGCGCCAGCAACGACGCGGCGATGAGAAGCGGCAGGAACGAGCGAAGAATCATGTCGGGGGACCATATTCGGCGCACGCCGCGCCTGTCAAGGACGGAGCGCACCCAGATGGGCAAATCAAAAGGCCGGACCGATCGAAATCGGCCCGGCCATGAAGTTCGTGAATGAGGAAAGTTTACTTCTTGCGACGCGCCGCCAGGATTCCCATCAAACCGGAGCCCATGAGAACGAGCGCGCTCGGCTCGGGAAGGCTGCCGCCCGAACCGCCGGACCCACCAGAACCACCCGC
>DATEND010000031.1:0-2653 GCA_035275245.1 Candidatus Eiseniibacteriota bacterium | reverse complement strand
CAACTCATTGAAGTATTTGATTTTAGTCTTCTGCTGGGGTCCGACTGCGACGACCTTCGCGGCGGATGTCGTTCCGATCCCCCTCTTCATCATTTAGACGGCGAAGCTCCTCGCGAAGGTCCCTCAATTCCTCCTGAAGGCGCGGAATCTCGGTCTCGCGCAAGATGCGGAGCTGCTCGTGAAGGTCGCGGAGGGACTCCTGTAATCCCTCGACTCGGCCACCGCGGGCGCGGGGAGGGGGAATGGTCCGGGCCCGCTCCGAGTCGCGCCAACGCGGCATGAACCGGGGCGCGATCCCGATCTGGTTCTTGGGCCGCTCGCCCAACTCCACCGAGAACTTCTTTCGCTCGTCGCCGCGAAGAACGATGACGTCCACGTCCTTGCCCGGCTTGAGCGAGCGGACCGCGTCGATCAATTCGCCGGAGTCGTCGATGTTCTTTCCGTTCAATGACACGATCACGTCGCCGCGCCGAATGCCGGCCTCGTCGGCCGGGCTCTCCTCTTCGACCCGATTGACGAGCGCGCCCTCGTCGGTCGAGAGATCCCGCGCTTTCTTGAGGGCGCTCGTGATGTCCTGAACCTGGACGCCGAGGTAGCCGCCCTTTTGGTCGGCGGTCTCCTCCTCGTTCCACCGGAAGACCCGCACCCTCTTGTCGTCGTCCCGGTTCCTGCCCTTATCCTGGTCCTTGATGCTTTCCTCCGCATCCTCCTTCGCCTTCTGCCAGTCCTCGTCATCGTCGTCGTCGGCCCTGGCGCCGGAGGCGATCGTGAGGGCCGTCAGCGCGAACCCGCAGACCAAGAGCCCCCGGAAGATCCGCCCAACTGGATGGACCAATTGCCACAACATGTTTCACCTCCGTGCGTTTCGGTGGAGCGGTTGTATTGGCGTGAGCCCATCCCCCACTACCGCGGGGGCGGTCCGAAGTTCCCGCTCCGGGTTGGATGGTCCGGCTATCGAGCCGGTTGGACCCGGAACATCGAGCAGGAAGTCCCCTTGCCCAGGGCGCCAACTTGGCCACAGGGCGCAACAAGCGCCGGGGAGAGGTCTTGCAGGTAAAAATCGCCTTTCTCGGGATCGCAGAATTTCGGGTCGCCGACCAGCGTGTTGGCGCTCGGAAGGGCTCCGATCGCCCCGCCGGTCGGATCGTGGATGAGGTTGCAATCGTAGAGCGGCGAGGCGCGCAACCCGGCCACCGCCTTTTGGCCCGCCTCGACCACGAAGATGCTCTTTCGGATCTCCGGCGAGACGTCGAGACAGAAGATCGAGGCGCCTTCGCCCTCGACGACGTTCTTGTAGAACGTGTTGCTCAGGTAGATCGGATTCACGTTCGCCGTGTACCGGCCCTGTACGCCGATCGCGGCGCCGGCCGCGGTGCTCCGGTTCTGGTCGAAAATGCAGAGCGCGACGTAGATCATGGATTGGTCGGAGTGCACCGCACCGCCCGTCGCCGCCCGATTCTTGGTGAAGGTGCAGCGCGAGAGGTTGATGCGCGAGGTCGACATCGCGGCGACGGCCCCGCCGGCGACGGCGGACGAGTTGGATCGGAAGTCGCAGTTCGCCATCGTGATCTCCGACGAGTCGGCGGCATTCACGGCGCCTCCGGTCGAGCCCTCCGCGCGATTGTTTTCGAAGACCGACTCGCGCATCTGGAAGATCACCTTCGAGCCCCGAAGGGCCATGCCGCCCCCCTCGTGACCCGTGTTTCCGGTCAGGCGGCATTCGAAGATCGCGGCCGTCGAGGACTCGAGCACCATCCCGCTCCCCTTGTTGTCGCGAAACTTGCACCCGCGGATCGAGATGTCCCGGCATTGCCAGAGCGCGAGCCCGCCCTCCCAGTTCCGATCGAAGTTGCAGTCCTCGACCGCGAAGGCCGTGTCGCGCGCGCATCGGATGCCGCCGCCCGAGGAGGCTTTTCCGCCGCGGATCCCGAAGCCGACGATCGATCCGCCCTTCACGCCCTCGACGTCGAGGACGCGCGTCTTGTCTCCTCCGTCGAGGATCGTGCTGTCCGGGCCTCCGTCGCCCACGAGCGTGAGCGGCTTTCGAAGCGTGAACGGTCCCTTGTGGACTCCCACCGCGACCCAGATCGTGTCGCCGGGGGACGCCGCGTCGATGGCGGCCTGAACCGTGGCGTGCTTCGCGGACGGGGCGAAGAGGCGCGTCGCCACCGCCGCCGGGGGCGCTGTCGCAAACGCGATCGCCAGGCCGAAGAAAACCGCGGCGCCAAGTCGCGAGCGTTGGAGGATCCGGCTACCGGCCAACGGCAGATCCGTCGCCTGGGGTATACGAGCCGGCGAACACGAGCGCGTAGCCGGAGTCGGGGCGCAGGAACTTCTTCGCTGCCGCCGCGACCTGGGCGCGCGTGATGCCTCGCACGATCGAAGCGTAGCGTTCGATGTAATCGAGGCCGAGGCCATAGACCTCGGCGCTCAGGAGCTGTCCCGCCACGCCGCTGTTCGCCTCGAGCCGCACCGGGAAGACGCCGGTCAAATACCCCTTCGCGTCGTCGATTTCCTGGTCCGTCGGCCCTTCGTCCGCCATGCGCTTCACCTGCGCGAGGATCGATTCGGCCGCCTTGTCCGCGTTCGCCGGATTGGTGCCGGCTCGGATTTGGATCGGCCCGGCGCCGATGCCGGAGGAGAGGTTCGAGTA
>DATEND010000030.1:0-14467 GCA_035275245.1 Candidatus Eiseniibacteriota bacterium | reverse complement strand
GTTTCGCACCGGACTATGCCTTCTGATAGATGTTCGTGAACTCAACGTCGTTTCTCGTTCCCGGTCCATCCTGCCGCGTGTAGACGACGAGCGTGCGGCCACGGTTCCTGACCGAGAAGGTCTGGATGATTCGCGTGTTGGCGTATCCATCACGGACCGTCACCAGCTTTGAATCGCGCCATTGTCCGTAGACGGTGGCGCCCCGGTACCCGCCGCGGCCTCCGACCACGATCTCCTGCAGAACGCGGCCGTTGAAATTCTCGACGGTGATGACATTCCGACGCTGGTCGATCACCATGCGAGGCGGCAATGCAACTTCCCGAGGCCGGCCCGGACGCGAGAAAATGGACGGCAGAGAATAGCCGCGCCTCGCGATCCAGCGACCCTCGAGCATCATGCTGCCGTAGTTGCGATCTCCCCAACCTCGGTTGTCTCGGCCGTAATCTCGGCCGTAATCCTGCGCCAAGCTAGGCATACTCGAGCCTAGCAGCGCCACTGCGAGTGCGAGACTACCTGCGATGGTTCGTTTCATGACGTTCTCCCTATGTGGTGGTACGAGCCCCTTGCCCATACCTAACCGTTCGTACTCCCGGGGTCATTGCAGAAGTGTGGCAGCGCTGCGATAAATCGCAGAAGGCCACGGCGGCCTTCTCCGCCGTCCCACCCTCCGCAATGCCTCGGATCAGACCCGGGGCTGCTCCCGGTCGTCTCTCCCGGACCTGAATGGCTCCTTGGCGACTACCTTGACGCCGGAGATGCTCTTCGTCAGGACGTTCCGAACCTCATCCACGGCGGTCGTGCCGATCTCTCCCGCTGCCTGGATGGCCCCGGAGGCGGCCGCGGTTGCCGCGTCCTCGGCGGAAAGCCCAATGTCACGAGCGGACGCGATGGCGCCCTCTACCGCGCCCTTCGCGGTATCGGCGACGCTGCCGCCCACCTCCGACGCGCCCTTGACGAGCGTCGCGGCGGTCACGGCCACGGTCTCCACGCTTGCCCTTCCCACCACCTGTGTCCCGTGAAGCGTGCCCACCATGATCGAGCGGGCCGCGGATCCTACCTCGCCGCCCACCTCGGCGACGCCTTGTACGGCGCCCGTAACCGTGCTCACAACGAGCGCTAGTAATTCGGCGCCAACCGCGCGCGTTCCCCTGAGCGTGTGGACGACCGTGTTCGCCACCGCATCGGCGACCGCGCCGGTGATGTCACCAACTCCCCGAATCGCTTCGACGAGATGATTCTTCGCCTCGACGACCAGGTTCTTCGTATCTCTTTCGGCCATGACACTCTCCTCGGAGTTCGAGTTTCCCTCCCACGAGGGCTGCCACCTTGCCCAACCGAGGCTGCTGCATTCCACGTGCCATGCCTGGATGAGGGAATTCCCACGAGCCAAAGCCCGCCGCCCCAAGCGTCTGGCGCCGCTCGCTGGATTCGCCCAATAACGGTGCGTCGAACACACGACCCGCGACGTACAGAGTGTCCTACAAGCCTCCCGCTCCGCCTATCGCGAGCCGAGCACTTGCCGGATTTCTTGCCCGGCGGGCCCCCAGGCCAACTTTGCGGGAGTCTCGCGGCTCGAGTTCCGGGCGTTCCGATCGGCCCCGGCGTCGAGCAGAATGCGGACAGCTTCGAGGTGCCGCTGCGAAGCGGCGAAATGGAGGGGCGTCCAGTTCCACTTGTCTCGTGCATGGACGTTCGCGCGGCGCTCGAGGAGGAGGCGGATCATTTCCGTCCTGCCTTCACGGGCGGCCACGTGGAGCGGCGTCAGACGCCTGTCGTCCAGGGCGTTTACGTCGGCCTTGAAGTCGAGCAGCTCGCGCGCGACATCGATCTTGTCGAGGTTGGCCGCGCGATGAAGGAGCCGCTCTTGGCCCGGCGGGCTGTAGCGTTGGTTCGGGTCCGCGCCATACACGAGGAGCATGTGCGCGATGCCAGGCGCCTTGGCATCCACGGCGCTCCGGAGCGCGGAGAATCCGCGCGGAGTCGCCGATTCCGGGCGCGCTCCGCGGGCGAGGAGAAGGGCGACGACCGCGCTGTCCATCGCGCCCGCGGCCAGCACGAGTGGCGTGATCCCGTCCTCGCCGCGCGCGGCCACTTCCGCGCCGCGATCGAGCATCAGGGTGACGAACTCGAGGCTCTTCTCGTCCTTCGGCGCCTGCCCGCTGGCCACGTGAAGCGGCGCCCACTCGAGGAATCCGCGCGCATTCGGATTGGCCCCGTGGTCAAGCAGGAACTTCGCCGCCAAGACCTCCCGCCGGAACGCCGCGCTGTGGAGCGGCGTACCGGGCCTGGCTTGAACGTTCACGTCGAAGCCGTGCTTCAACAGCGCGCGCATGACCTCGACGTGTCCGTACTCCGCGGCCTTGTGGAGCAGGGTGCGGCCCTGATCGTCCGTAATCGACGCGTCGGCGCCATGCTCGAGAAGGAGGTGCATGAGGTCCCCGCGCCCCCAGCGGGCGGCCAGCAGGACCGGCGTGCCGCCGCCACCGTCCTGGGCGTTCACGTCCGCTCCGTGTTCGAGAAGGAGCCGGACGATCTCGGGATGGCCGCCCCAGACCGCGAGGTGGAGGGCCGTCATCCCGACGGGGTCGCGCGATCGCACGTGTTTCGACGCGGCCTTCGGGTCCGCGGCCAAGAGCCGGCGCACGCCCTCTACATTCCCGCGGAACGAGAACTCGAGGATCGGGTCCGCGCGCACCTGCTTCGCGTCGGCGTTGCGCGCGCGTTCGCGAAGCACGATCTCGACGATCTCCTCGAGCGACTTCCGCGCGTCGCCGCAGCCGGCGGAGGGAAGGATCAGGAACAGCGCCAGGAGAAGCGTGCGCCACCTGCGCGACCTGTGCATGGCCGGCATCCTACACGATTCCGGTGGCTCGAAAAGGGCCGGCGCTGGTGAAGCAGGTTTCGAGCTAGAATTAGGGCTCATGACCCACCTGCGGACGTTCGTAACAAAACATCCGGCAGCAGCCGGTGGCGCGCTGCATCGCCACTCGGCGCCGTATCTCGCGCTCGTACTCGAGGGCGGCTACGAGGAGTGCAGCGTCGACGGCGTCTGGCGATGCGAGCCCGGCGATCTCGTCGTGCATCCCGCGCTGCACTTGCACCTGAACCGGTTCTCGCGACGCCGAAGCCGCGTCTTCAACATCGTCCTTGCCGCAACGCCACGCGTGGGGCCGTCCTCCTATGGGGTCTTCCGCCCGCGAGATCCGGATTCGTTCCGGCGCGTGCATAGGATGGAGGACGATGGAATCGCGGAGCTGTTAGCCGACGCGACGCGCGCGGAGCCGATGGCGCCCTGCTCCGCGCTCTCGAGAATGGCGACGCGAATGACGAGCGATCCTCGGGGTCGCATTGGGGATGCCGCAAGCCATCCGGCCATGACGCGCGAGCACGCGAGCCGAACCTTCCGCCGCTACTTCGGTTTCCCGCCATCGGTATTTCGTTCGGAGCAACGTTTCCGGCGGGCGCTCCTGCTGCTCGCCGACCCCGCCACGCCTCTGGCAACCGTGGCGCTCGATGCCGGCTACGCCGATCAGGCCCACCTGACGCGCGACTTCAAGGCTCGAACCGGAGCAAGCCCCGGCGTCTTCCGGAGATCCTTGGGACTCCAACGATGGATCACATCCGTTCAATCATGACCAATCGGCCGGTGCTACGTTTTCCGCATGAACCTCACCCGCACCCTCGTGATCGGAGTCGCTGCCTTCATGTGCACCGTGCCCGTACCGACCGCATCCGGAACCGCGCACGCAGGCACGGATTGGAAAACGCGCACCTCGGAGGGGTTTGACGCGCTCTGCGCGCTGAACCTCCTCTCGGGCGATTCGTACTACCTCGAGAAATATCCAGAAGAATCCAAGTTATTCGCGGCGCCGCGCTACGCCGCCGCCCGGCGGGCGGCGGGCCGCCTGAAGAAGGTCATCAAGGACGAGGACGGCGGAATCGTTTCGGCCTTCCTGACCCTGATCTTCTCGGGCGGGCCGGACTCGACCCTGGCGGCAATCCTGGCGAGCGCGCGGGCTCCCGCGTCCCTCCAGTCGGCGCTACGGGAATCCCCCTTCTGGAGCGAGGACTCCTGGAAGCGGTTCGAACGAGTTCGGCCAGATGTGATCCGAGCGCTCGAGTCGATGCGCCGTGCCGGATTCCGTAAGGACTGGGCCGTGCTCATGAGCAAGAGCAAGGGCGCGCCCGGCGGAGCGGATTCGCTGGCAGCCGACCTCGCTCGGTACGATGTCCTGGGAGAACAGTCCCGCCTCATCGGCCACGAGCTTCAACAGGGGCGCATCGAGGTCATTCTCCTCCACTTCTCGCGGCCGCATGGGATCCGCGTCCAAGGCGGCCGGTTCCTGACGAACATCGGGTATCCAGCGTCCATCGTGCTCCGGAACGCGGCCCACGAGCCGCTCCATCCGCCGTTCAACGCGAGCGACCCGGGGGTGGCCAAAGCGGTCGCCGAGTTCTCGAAAGACTCGCTGATCGTGCGGGTCGTGCGCGACCACAACCCCTCGTTCGGGTACACCACCGTCACCGGGTACGTCGAGGAAGACGCGGTGCAGGCGCTGGAGCAGATCGTGAGCGAGCGACTGGGATTCGCTCAGCCGGCGAACGATCGCTGGCGCAAGGGGGATGACGGTATGCACCTGCTCGCGGCCGCGCTCTACGACCTGATGCGGGAAACCGGATTCGCGGAGAGAGGCGGACGATTCGAGACGTGGTTCACCGACATGGTCGCTGCCGGACGCCTGAGCCCGGGAGAGGTCGATCGCCGGGCGCGATCCGTCCTCGGCGACGAGGCCGTCGATCGATGGAAGGCGCCCGGCAAGTGAGGCCGGCCGACGTCGTTCCTCGCTGCCCCCCTGTTACTGAGAGATCAGGAACGACACGCCGACCTTCATCGAGAGTTGATCGACTTCGGCCATCGTGTACCAGAGATCGAGGAACAGGTCGGTCTTGGGATTCAGGGGCCGGATGGCGCCCCCGCCCAGATCGAGGCCGAGCTCCGTCGACGAATCCTCCACGGTGAATGCGGGCACGACGAACCCGCCGCCGAAGTCCTGCTCGGGGAAATGCACCTTCGAGTTGAAGAAGTGGAGGCCGAGGCCCGCGCCCACATAAGGCTGAAGCTTCGGCGACGAGACGCGGAACATGTACTTCGCTCGGGCGCCGAATGAGATGTCCTGGACGGAAGCCTCCATGCCGAAGTCCTCGTCGGAGATAGACCAATAGCCGAGGTGCGACGACAGCCGGACGTCGCGGGACACGTTGCCGAGATCCGCGAACACGCCGAATCCGAGCGTGCTTCCGGCCGCCTCGGGATCGACCAATCCGGCTTCCACGCCAAGATGGTGCAGTCCAAAGTTTGTCGTCCGGGCCGGGGCCTCCTTGGCCAGGGCGATTTGCGAGGACGCATTGCAAACTAGGAAAAGGCCGGCAACGAGTAGTGCCTTCTTCATGATCCCCTCACGTGAGCCAACTCACGTTCCATGAGTTGGTTGGCGGTCCCCGACGGCTGTCTCAGCGGTTACGCGATGGATAAATCGCAAGTTCCATACCCGCCCTGACCCGCCATCAAGGGGCGAGGAACACATGAACGACACCCGCGGCGCCCGACGGGGCTACGACATCCGCCCGCTTGTCTCCGTTCACGTCCTTCACGATCACCTCCCAGGACTCGCCCCGTGTCGAGAGATTCGACTGAAAGCGGAACCCGCCGCGGCCGTCTCCGTCGAAGATTCGAATCGATCCTCCACCGGCGAGCGCCAGATCCATCTTGCCGTCCCCGTTCAGATCGGCCACGCCGCACTTCCAGGAGGCGCCCCGTCCCTCGAATGGGGAGGACGGGGAATGGCGGAACCCGCCGCGCCCATCGCCGAGGAGCGCCGCGACGCGATGCGTGTCGTCATGCGTGACGATCAAGTCGATCGCTCTGTCGCCATTCACATCCTGCGCGACCACGAAGAAGGGACGCTCGATCCCCGTCGAAACCTCCGGGAGCGGACGGAATCGACCTTTCCCGTCGCCGGCGAAGAGGCGGACCCGGTTTCCCTGGACGTCGGGCACGACCAGGTCGAGATGGCGATCGCCGTTCACGTCGGCCAGGGTGTGCGGATAGGGTGCCCGCCCAACCGGGACCGGTGAGTCGGGCGCGGGGCGGAAGCCGTCCTTGCCGTCGCCCAGCAGCACCGCGATGCTCCCGAGCTCCTGATGCCCGACCGTGAGGTCCCCGTGGCCATCCTCGTTCACGTCGCCCGCCGCGAGGCCGTGGTTGTGAGGCTTCCCTTCGCCGAAGACGGTCACCGGCGGAAGCTGGACGAAGCCCCCGCGGCCGTCGTTTCGCAGCAGGACGATCTCATTGGCATCGTGCGCCGAGACCGCGACATCGGGCTTCCCGTCGCCGTTCCAGTCTCCGATCGCCAGCATGTGCACCCCCGGCATAGCGGGGAAGGAGTGCCTTGCGCCGAATCCGCCACGGCGATCGCCGGCGAGAAGGCTGACGGAGTCACTGCCGGAACAGGCGACGAGGAGGTCGCTCCTCCCGTCGCCATTGAAATCGTCCGACACGACGCTGTTCGGGCGGGAAGCCGTTCGGTAGGGCGAGCCGGGCGCCGGAGCGAACGCCTCGCCGCCGCACGCTCCCGTCGAGACGAGGAGTGCCAGACCGCTGAGAAGCGCGCCCCGTGCCCGTCCCATCATCGGCGGGCGGCTTCCGCTTCGCGGATGCGCTGGACCAGAAGCGCCTCGCGTTTCGGATCCTTCACGTGGCCGAAGTAGAACCGATGCATCTTGTCGTAGATCGCGCGCCCTTCCCATTTGATCACCAGGCTGGACTCGTCCAGGATTCGGTCCAAGTCGGCGGGGAAGTCCTGGATGACGGCGCCACGAGCGCGGAGCGAGTCCATCAGCACGGGATCCCACGTAAGGACACGCCCGCGCACGCCGCGCAGGTTGATTTCCACGGTGGGGATCACTTCATTCAACCGAAGCACCCTCCCCGCGTTCCCGAAGAACGAGAAGTGTGCGCGCCGCTCTCCGATGACGTAGTCCGTCGTCGCCAATTTCTCGTGCCCGATTCGGGTCCGTCGTGCCAGGGGCTGCCGCGCGATCGCGCGATCGGTCAGCCCGGTTACGCATTCGATCGCCACCGTGGGACGAGCGTAATAAACGAGCCGCGCTTCGCCTCCAAAAAATGCGACCCGAACCGGGAGCCCGTCGAAGAACCGGCGGAGAACGAGGCCCTTGTGGCGTACTTCGTTGGTCGCTTCCAAAGGGTAATAGTTCGGCTCGAACACGATCCCCCGGACCGTTCCCAGCGGGTCGGCGGGAAGCGGGTAGGGCGTGAACACGATTCCCAGAGCGGCGACTCCAATCAGGATCCCTTGCGTGAGGGTGCGTGCCCTGAGGCGGGTAATCCCGACCGCGAGCAAGACGAGGAGCAGGGGCGTGATCGGGATCAAGAACCGGGCGAACATGAAGTCGCCCCCCACACGGACGACGAACGCCGTGTAGGCGAGGGCGAGGAGCGCCGCCAGCGCCGCGCCTCGCCGCCAGGCACGGGAGCCGGCGGGGGCGTCGTCTCGCGCGAGCCATAGGAGCCCGATCAGTGGCAGCCCCAAGAAAAGCGGCCAGTAGCGTGCGAAGTAGAGCGCGATGTAGATCGCGCCCTGCGAATACCAGGCGTGCATCGCGGACTTCGCGTAGTACGTGTTCGGGAAGAAGTCCCCGAAGTAGGCGATGCGCCACGCCGTGTACGGCAACCACGCGACCAGAAACGCGGCCGCGAAGGCGACGATCGTGCGCGGCCGGCGCACGTTCGTGAGGAGCACGTAGAGTCCCGCCGCCGCCGTGAGGATCACGCCGTCGGGGCGCGTCATGGACGCCAGCGCCAGGAGGATCCCGGCCAGCGCGGCGCGCCCGGGGCCGATGGGGCCGCGCGAGAGGACTACATAGAGAAGGGTGACCTCGAGCGCGAAGAGCGAGGTCTCGAGGCCGCCCGTCGCGAAGATCTGCCAATCCGGGTGAAGTGCTCCGAGAAGCGCGGCGATCGGGATCCATCGAGCCAGCCCCGCTGCTTCCGCGCGAATCGCCCAGGAGTTCCAGGCCAGCGTGCCGAGCGCGGCCACGTAGCAAACGATCCCGCTGAGCGCGACCCATCGCTCGGCGTCTTGGCCCAGCCAGAGACCGAACGCGGTCCAGAGGGTCCACAAAAAATTGCTGTAGCCTTCGACGCGCTCGCCCGGGTTATAGACGAGGCCGAGGCCCCGCACGAGATTCTCGGCGTATCGGAAGGAGATGAACGCGTCGTCGGACACCCACTCGCGTCGCCAGGAGGCCCAGGCCGCGTAGAGGAGCGCCGCCGCCGTGGCGCACCAAAACACCCAGGCTGCTGCTCGGGAACGAGGTTCCTCGGCGAGCGGTTTGGTCGCAAAATTCATTGGCCGCCGTAGGTTAACAGAAGTCGCCCCGTTCGGGCCCGCGGACCACGATTCGCCGGCTGTGGTACCCTAGCGGCGCCCGTTTTCCGGGGCCCACAAATGATCGGAACGACCCTTTCCCACTATCGAATTCTCGAGGCGCTCGGCGCCGGTGGCATGGGAGAGGTGTACCGTGCGCACGACCTTCACCTCGACCGGGACGTCGCGGTCAAGGTGATCCTCCGCGGCTCCCTCGCGGACCCAACCGCGCGCGAGCGATTCCGCCGCGAAGCGCACGCCCTGTCCCGCCTGTCCCACCCCAGCGTCGCGACGATCTTCGACTTCGACACGCAGGACGACGTGGACTTCCTGGTCATGGAGTACGTCCCGGGGGGCACGCTTCAATCGCGGCTGGAGAAGGGGCCCCTCGATCTCGCGGAGTTGACGCGGATCGGAGCGCAGATCGGCGACGCGCTCGAGGACGCGCACGGGCGGGGCATCCTCCATCGCGACCTGAAGCCCGGGAACGTCGTCCTGACGGCCTCGGGAACGCCGAAGATCCTCGACTTCGGCCTCGCCGGCCTCCTGCATCAGCCCCACACCGCCACCGATCTGACACAGCCCGGCACGATTCTCGGCTCGCTTCCGTACATGGCGCCGGAGCAATTGCGCGGGGATCCGGACGACGCACGCACGGACGTGTACGCGTTCGGAGTGCTCCTCTACGAAATGGCGACCGGCGCGCGACCCTTCGAAAAGGATCGGCCCGAGGCGCTGATGTTCGAGATTCTCCACAACGCGCCCCGGCCGGCGCGCCTGCGTCGCCCGGAGATCCCCGACGATCTGGATCGGCTGATCGAGTCGTGCCTGAGCAAGGACGCCGCCCTGCGTCCCGATTCCGCCGGTGCGGTGAGCACGGCGCTCCGGCGAGTCATCGATCAGGTCCGGAGGGGGATCGCTCCCGAACCCGCGCGAGGCGCGATCCGCTCGCTGGCCGTGCTTCCGGTAGAAAATCTCTCTACTGACCCCGAGCAGGAGTATTTGGCGGACGGCATGACCGAAGCGCTGATCTCGGACCTCTCGCGCCTCAAAGCGCTGCGCGTGATCTCGCGCACCTCCGCCATGAAGTACAAAGGCGTCCAGAAGGCGCTGCCCGAAATCGCGCGCGAGTTGAACGTGGACGCGGTCCTCGAGGGTTCGGCCCTTCTCGTGGGAAAGCGCGTGCGGGTCACCGTTCGCCTCGTTTCCGCGAGGACGGACGAGACCCTGTGGACCGATCGCTACGACGGTGAGCTCGAGGACGTGCTGGATCTTCAGAATCGCGTCGCGGAAACCGTGGCGAAGGAGATCGAGGTGCACCTGACGCCGAAGGAGGCGACCCGGCTCGCCCGCCGGCAGTCGGTGAACCCCGAGGCGCACGTCGAGTACCTGAAGGGGCGCCACACCTACGAGGGCACGTCGCCGCAAGCCATCGAGCTGAGCTTGCGGCACTTCCGCCGCGCGCTAGAACTGGATCCGTCGTTCGCGCTCGCGTGGGCCGGGGTTTCGGGGTGCCACTACGTGCGCGCAAACCGAGGGATGGCTCCGCCGGCGGAGACGTTCGAAGAGGCGAAGGCGGCGGCCAAGAAGGCCCTCGAGCTCGACGACTCCGTCGCCGAGGCCCACGCCTCGCTGGGCATGATCGCGGCGCATGAACGGGACCTTGCAGGCGGCATCCGGAACTTGCAGCACGCGGTCGAACTGAACCCCGGTCTGGCGGGCGCGCACGCCCAGCTTGGGCGGCTCTATTACTGCGGCGAGCGCCACGCCGAAGCCCAGGCGTCCAACTTGAAGGCATTGAGCCTCGACCCGCTCTCCATGGTGATCCACACGTCCGTGGGGGACGCGTACTACTACGCCCGCGACTACGAGCGGTCGCTCGTCTATTACCGGAAAGCCGTCGAATTGGATCCGCGGTTCGACGGCGCGCACACGGACCTCGCGCGTTCGCTCGAGGCGCTCGGACACTTCGACGAGGCGCGGTTGGAGTACGAGGAAGGGCGAAAGTTGAGCGGGGGCGTGGCCGGGCCGTCCTTCGGTCTCGGGCACCTCGAGGCAAGCCGCGGAAACGAAGCCGCCGCACGGCGCATCCTCGGCGAGTTGGTCGCGGGGCGCTCCAAGCGGGTCGTATCTGCATGGGGCATCGCGGCGCTTCACGCCTCGCTCGGCGACGTGGACGAAGCCTTCCGCTGGCTCGACGTCGCGGTCGAGGAGCGCGCCTCCGGGCTCATCTTTCTCCGAGTCCATCCGCGCCTCGACCGGATTCGCCACGATCCCCGCTACCGCGAGCTTCTCCGAAAGGAACGTCTCGACGCCGCCTAGCCAACGGCGCGGAGGATCTACATGCCGAGAAGAACCGCCAGGAAGAAGCCGGCGGAGCGGCCGGCTCCGCCGGTCATGCCCATCCAGATCGCAGTGAAGGAGGCGCTCTCGTGGCTCGCGCAGAAGAGCACGAAGCGCGACCGGGAGAACCTCGCACGGTTCGGAATCGCCGCCGACAGGGCCTTCGGCGTCTCGATGGCCAACATCCAGGCACTGGCGAAGCGCATGGGACGGAGCCATGACGTCGCGCTCGCCCTATGGGAAACGGAGTGGTACGAGGCCCGCATGCTGACCTCGTTTGTCGACGAACCGGATCGCGTGACGGCGGCGCAGATGGAACGCTGGTGCCGTGATTTCGACAACTGGGCGATCTGCGACACGCTGTGCTTTCACCTCTTCGACCGCACTCCGCACGCGTGGTCCAAGGTGGCGGCGTGGAGCGCGAAGCGCGAGGAATTCGTCAAGCGCGCCGCGTTCGCCCTGTTGGCGAGCCTCGCGCTCCACGACAAGACGGCGCCCGACGACCGGTTCAAGCGATGCCTGCCCCTGATCGAACGCGCCGCTGTCGACGACCGAAATTTCGTGAAGAAAGGCGTGAGCTGGGCCCTGCGCCTCGTCGGAAGGCGAAACGCCGCGCTGAATGCCGCGGCCGTCGCCGTCGCTCGGCGACTATCGAAGTCGCCGGAAGGCGCGGCGCGGTGGGTGGGGAAGGAAGCGTTGCGGGAGCTCGAAGGTCCGGTGGTGAAGCGGAAGCTGGCCGCGGCGCGCCGCGAGAAGTAGCTACTTTCCGAGCGCCCGCATCTGGTCTAGCGCCGGCGTGTAGTTCGGCGCGATCCGGAGCGTCTCCTGGAAGTCGGCGACCGCGCCGGCAGCGTCATTGACGCGGAGCTTGCAGACGCCTCGGTTGTAGAGCGCATCCGGGACGAGCTGTCCGGCGGCGATCGCGCTCGTGAACTCGGCGATCGCCTCGCGATTCATCCCGAGCTGCATGTACGCGTTTCCGCGCGGGAAGTGGAGCGTCGGCGCCTGCATCGGCATCAATTGGAGCGCCTTCTCCAGATCGGCGAGCGCCTCTCGCGGGCGGCCGACGATCAGCTGGGCGATGGCGCGGTTGTAGAACGTGCGTCCCATCGCATTCCCCTTGATCGCCAGATCGAACATGATGACCGCCGAATCGGCCTTGCCGATGCTCGCGTAGGCGTTCCCAAGCCCTTCGTACATGTCCGCCCGCTGGGAACCGAGCCGCATGGCAGTCCTTAAGTCCGCTAGGGCGCCCTCGATCTGGCCCGCTTCGCCGCGTCCATTCCCCCGCGAGATGTACGGCAGGTCGCACCGGGGGAAGATGCGGATCACGTTGGTCCACAGTGCGTCGCTGTTCCTCCACGTGTCGACCTGTCGCGTGGTCAGCACGAAGCAAAGCGCCAGGGCGACCGCGATCCCGGCCAATAGGGGGACGCGGCTTGCGCGGTAACGATCGAAGAGCCAGCCCACTCCCATCGCGAGGAGGAAGAAGAGGCCGAAGTAGGCGACGTAAGTCATCCGGTCGGCGAGCATCGACGCGCCGATCGGGACCCATTGAAGGACGGGCAGGATCACGAGGAGATACCACCCGACCCCGAACGCGACCGTGCGGGCCCGCCGAACGCTCCATGCCGTCAGGGCGATGGCGCCCGCGAAAAAGACGATCGAGAACGGATACGTCCAGTGACTTGCCTCCGCGGGAGTGGGGTAGGGGTAGAAGACGCCGAGATTGACGGGTGCGAGAACGCGCCACGCGTAGGTCATGAACCCGTAGGTTGGGTAGACCACGCGCTCGTACGGCGTGAACGTCGTCGTGTCCAGGGTGGCTTTCAACTCCTTGTTGATGACCGGAAGGAGACCGTGGAAATCTCGCCCAGCTTCGGCGTCCAGCGCGATCAGGCCGAAGAGCAAGGACACCGCGAAGAAGGGTGCCTTCTCGAGAATCGACCGCCGGTCCAGGAGCGGCCGGCGCTTCCAAAAATCCAGGAGCACGAGGACGAGGGGAAAGACGACCGCCATCCCCTTCGACAGGCAGGAGCAAACGAACAACACGAACGCCGAGAGGAGCCACGGCCAGCGGCGCTCCTCGAGATACCGCCAATAGGCGATCAAGCCCGCGAGAAAGAAGAAGGCGTAGAGGACGTCCTTCCGGGACGAGACCCACGCGACCGACTCCACCCGCATGGGGTGGATTCCAAAGAGCAAGGCGGCAACGATCGCGACCGTGACCCGCCTGCGTGAGAGCAGGTACGCCAGCCAGAACACGAGCACGGTGTTCAGCGCGTGGAGCACCACGTTCGTCACGAGGAAGGGCTCGGCCGAGAGCGGCTTCGACGCGTTCATCGCGAGCGAGAGCATGGTGAGCGGGTGGTAGCTGTTGTTCACCATGGCGGTGAGCAGGGGGCCGTAGCGTTGTTGCAGGACGAGCGGGTTTTGGGTCACGCACGTGGGATCGTCGAGGCTGACGAATGCGTGCCCGAAGGCGCCCGAGAACGCCGCCACGGTGATCGCGGCGATTCCCGCGACGGCGAGCAGGATCGCGCCCCTTCGAGGGGCGTGCGACTTGGCCCGTGGCGGAGCGTCCGACCGGCGCGGACGTATGCCCTTGGGGGGTTTGCCCATCCGGGAAATATTCTAGGGCATTTCCGGGGTGGTACGATATGCCGCTGCCGCCCGGCTGATGACGTTCACGGAGGGGGATTCGGATGAGCCGCGCGCCTACCTGGTGCCTCCTGGTCATCCTGCTTTCGCTGCAAGTGGCGCTTCACGTTCGATACCTGAATCTCCCGCCCGTCGGATTCCACCAATGGCGGCAGACCATGACCCTCTCCGTCGCGCGGAACTTCCACGAGGGGCGCATGGACTTCTTCACGCCAAGGACCGACTACCTCGCGGACTCGACCGGGATCGCCGGAATGGAATTCCCGCTCGTGAACTACATGATCGCGCTCGGCTATCGCGCGTTCGGTTTTTCGCACGCGATCGGCCGGGGCCTCGTCTTGCTCTCGAGCCTCGCCGCGGTCTTCGGCTGCTTCGCGTTCGCATGCCGGATCTTCGGGTCGCGGCTCTTGGGATTCGCCGCCAGTCTCTTCCTGGTGTCTAGCCCGCTCTTCGCGTACTACTCCATCACCGTCCTGCCCGACGTGCCGATGCTCGCGTTTCTGTTCCTCGGGCTCTACGGGCTCTGGCGTTGGTCGGAATCGCCGAACGCGGGATTCCTCATCCTGGGGATCGGCTGCTCGACGCTGGCCGCGCTCGTCAAGATGTCCACGCTCGCGGCCGCGCCCGCCTTGGCCCTGCTGCTTTGGCAGGGTCTCCGCCGCGCGCCGAATCGGATGCGCCTCGTGGCAGTGGCCCTCGCCACGTGCGGGCTCTCGGCCGTTGCGGCCTGGTATTCGTACGCGCGGCACCTGAACCGCGTGCACGAGAACGAGGTCTACGCGCTCTATCCGAGACTCCCGTACGCGCTCTCCATCATCCAGCCCGCGTTGACCAAGTTGCTCTTTCAATGGCTGCCCGAACTCTTCGTGAACTACGCCGGACTCGTGTTCCTCACGGTCGGCACGGTGACCCTCGCTCGGGCGAGGAGCGAGCCGATCCGGCCGTTCGTCGTGGCGCTGACGCTGGGCGCGATCGCCTACGTCATCGCGTTTCTCCCCATGCTGGATCGGCACGAC
>DATEND010000029.1:0-4938 GCA_035275245.1 Candidatus Eiseniibacteriota bacterium | reverse complement strand
TTCTCGAAGAGGAAGTCGAACTGCTGGATGGTGAGCGTGATGTCGCCGATCTCCTTCAGCATCGACCACGTGCGCCCTTCGAGATCGCCCTGGAATTTGTGGAGCGTGGGATTGTTCGGAAGGTACATCCGCATCGCCTTCATCGTGCGGACGAGCGCCTGAATCCAATCGGCCACGCGCTTCACGTCCAAGGCGAGCACTTGGTCGCGAATGCGTTCGGCTTTTTGTTCGGGCGTGGGCTTGGCTGGAATCGGGCTAGCCATACAACTCAGGCATCGGCTCGTTCGAGCCAATCTTGAGTCGAATGTGCTAGCGGCGGGACTCTACTTTTCGGGCGGAATTGGCGGCGCGACCGGAAGTTCCCATGGCCAGGACGTGGGCTTCCCGGACCTGGTTCAGGATGCGTCGATCGTGGGTCAGGAGGATCACCTGGACCTCCTTCGCCAGCTCCTCGAGGAGGGCGAGCAAGTCCCCCCGGCGCTCTTCGTCCAGGTGGGCGATGGGGTCGTCCAGGAGGAGCGGAAGCGGCTCCCGGGCCGCGAGTTCCTTGGTCAACGCGGCCCGAAGCGACAGATAGAAGGCGTCGCGCGCGCCCTTGCTCAGGGCCTCCAGCGGAACGGAATCGCGCCCGTCGACAGCCACGGTGGGGCGGAACTCGGCGTCGAGCGCCACCTTGCCGTAGCGGCCCTTCGTGAGGCGCGAGAGCGTGGCGCCCGCGCTCTCGGCCAGCCGCCCGACGTGCTGCTGCTGGTACGTCACGACCGAGTCGCGGAGGACTTCGAGCGAGAGGAGGAGCGCATCGCGCTGGCGCCGTTCGCGGACCAGGGCTTCCTCTTCGACGGCGATCTGCTCTTCGAGCGCTTCGAGATTCTCGGCGTCTCCGTCGCTCCCGCCGACGCGCCGGATCATCGAGTCGTGGGCATCCTGGGCCGCTTCGAGCTTCGTCTTGATCCCGCTCAACTCGCGGTTCAAACGCTCGGCGGCCTCGGCGGCCTTGAGCGGATCCTCCTTGAGCGGCGCCAGGAACGGGGACTGCTGGAGCAGCACCTTCTCCTTCGAACGAAGGCTGGCCACCGCTTCGTCCAGCTCCCGCGCTTCGCTTTCGAGGCGCTCGGGCGTCGGAAGCGAGTGGATCACCGCCGACGACTCGCGCCGCTCCTGATTCACGGACCGGTACTGTTTCACGTCGGCGAGGACGACCTCGATCGTGCGGCCCGCGAGATAGGGATTCACGCGGATCTCGATCTGATCGATTTCCTGGCTCAGCGTCCGGATGTTCTCTTCGGAGACCCGCACGTGCGCCTCGGCCAGCGCGCGACTCCGGGCGGCCTTCTGCCCAAATCCGCCGCCCATCGCGAATCCGAGGAGCGCGCCCGCCAGGGCTCCGCCGGCGGCGTACAACGGTACCTGGGTCACGCCGTAGGCGACGCCGCCTCCGAGGAGGGCCAGAAGAAGGGCCAGAATGACCGGAGCGACGCGGAACCCCGACTGCGCCGTTCCGATCCGCGTGCGCTCGTTCTCCGCGGTCTTGAGATGGCGCGCACGCTGCGACCGGAGCATGCCCAGCCGGACCAGGTCCGTCTCCACCTCGTCGGGCGCGTTGGCCAGATAGCCCAGGCCGTCGTGGATCCGCCGCCCGATTTCCTCGACCTGCGATCGGGCGCGCCGCGCCATCACGAGTTCCTGCCCCACGGCCGGGACTCGCTTCAGGAGCTTCCGCTGCTCCTCGCGGAGCGAGACCCACGACTGGAGGTCGGCCAGGAGCTGCTCCTTGCCGGCCAGCTCGGCCCGAAGCTCCTGCGTGCGCGTCTCCACGTCCTCGCGTGCCTTGGTCCGCGACTTGAGCTCGGTCAAGACCGCCTCGGAGCGGGTCCGCCGCGCCCGGAGCGTGTCGAGGAGCGCCTCGCGCGTTTCGATCGAGCGATTCGTCCGCTTCTTGAGCTTCGGGTCGAAGGGGTGTTCTTTCGTCAGGCCGTCCAGGCGATCGAGCAACGCGTCCTGGATTTGCTGGTAGTCGGCCTCGACCGCGCCCGAGACCAGATGCCGAAGCTCCGGGCTCACCTCGGTCTCGAGGGAGCTCTCGTGCACGAAGGAAGACTCGCGGAAAAGGCGGGGGTCGGTGAATCCCACCCATCCGCGGAGCAGCTCTTCGTACTGCGCGAGCTCCGCGCTCCGCCCCCGCGGATTCGCGGTGCCGCGGAAGAGGAGGGTCTGCGATTCCTCGGAACCCACGGCAAGCTGATCGACCTGCACTTCGTGCGTCTCGAAATTACGGCGGAGGCGATAGCGGGAGGCGCCGGCCTGAAAGACGACTTCCGCCGCGTGCGGTCCCCCCGCCCACGGCCGCGCGAGCATTTCGCCTTGGGGCGAAGCGAAGCCGAACAGCGTGGCCACGACCGCCGAGGCGAACGAGGATTTGCCCGATTCGTTCGGCCCGATGAGCAGATTGAGGCGCTTCGGCTCAAACACCAGCTCGAAGCGGGAGAGGGGGCCGAAGCCCGCGATGTTCACTCGTTCAAGGCGCATGGCGTGGATTCTGGAATTCGGAGAGGCCGAGGCGGAGGGCCAGCGTGGCGGTTTCCTTCGCCTCCGCGCCTTGCGCCCGCTCGATCCGCTCGAGCATGCGACGGACGAAGACGCCGCGCACGGTCGCCTCGTCCTTGTAGCGCTCCATGAGGCGCGCGTTCACGACGTAGGTGCGATCGTCGAGCTCCATGTTGAAGAAGCGAGGGCGAACCCGCGCCACGAGGCGCTCGGCATCGAACACGAACTCGGCCGGCCCCTCGAGCCGCACGCGGACGATCTCGCGATCGCCCGCAAAGGCCAGGATCCGCTCCTCGAGCTGGCGTTCCTCGCGAATCTCCGCCAAGGAGAAGTCGATCGTGGCTTCCGTCAGCGTACGCGCGTTCCAGGGCGTCCGCTCGATGGAGACCGACTCGCGGCCGATCGTGGCCACGACCAGATACCGCGGGCCGTTCTCGCCGAACTTCCGGCCCTCGAGCGTGCCTGGGTAGACCGCCACCGAGGTGCCTTCGCGAACCTCCGCGAAATTGTGGTAGTGCCCCAGCGCCAGGTAGTGGAGCCCGCACGCCGCGATCTCACTTCGATTCACCGGCAGGTCGTTCGAGCGAATCTTCCACGTCGGGCTGTCCTGGAGCGCGGCGTGGAGGACGGCCACCTGGTAGTCGGCGAGGCTGTTGGGGCGGAATTCCGCGAGCGGCCGCTGGCAGATCGAGGCGTCATAGGCGATCCCGTACGTCTGCACCGACTCGCCGCGGACCTCCAGCCGAGGGCCCGGTTCCAGGGTCGGCGTGACGAAGAGGTGCGCGCTCTTCGAGAGTCGAAGGCGGCGGTAGACGGAACGGCGGTAGGCCGGCGCGTCGTGCGTTCCCGGGGCCAGGAGCACGGGGATGCCGGCCCCGTGCAGGCGATCCAATGCCGATTCGACCTGATACACCAGCCCCTCGTCGGGATCGTGCGTGTCGAAGAGATCGCCGGCGATCGCCACGATGTCGACCGGCTTCTCCTTGCCCGCGGCGTAGTCGACGGCGCGCAGGAACCCCGAAAGGAAATCGCGCGCCCGCTCCTCGGCCCGCTCGCCCAGCGAAGGGAACGAGGCGCCGAGATGCAGGTCCGCGAGATGCAGAATCCGGATGCTCATGCGCGCTTCCTCTTGGTGTCGCCGCGCCGGGCCGGCGTGCGCCGCGCGGCCCGCTTTTCCCGCCTCAAATCGCCCAACGCCTCGACGTGGGCCCGGAAGGCGATCGGCTTCGGGAGTCGATCGAGCGGGAAATACTCAACCTCGCTCGCGTCGTCCCCCGCTTCGAGCCGCCCTCCCACGATGCGCGCCTTGTACAGAATCAGTACGGCGCGCGTCCTCGGATCGTCCCGCCCCGCGTAGACCCCGAAGAGCCCCGTGAGGCGCACCCGAAGCCCCGTTTCCTCGAGGGCCTCGCGCACCGCGGTCGATTCCGGATGCTCGCCGTATTCCATGAAGCCCGCCGGGATCCCCCAGGCGCCCAGGCGCGGCTCGTGCGCGCGGCGAGCCAGGAGGATCGATCCCCTCCGCTCGACCAGGACCCCGCACGCGGGAACCGGATTTCGGTACGCGATGAAGCCGCAGTCGGGACAGGCGCGCCGGGGCGCCCCGTGTTCCACGATCCGCCGCATCTTCCCCCCGCACAGCATGCAGAAGCGGGCCTCCGGCTTGGTCGGCGAGACCACGTTTGCCTTCCGTTTGCCGTCGGTCCGCTTCCGGCGGGCCTTCGCTTTACTTCGAGCCTTCACATGCATCCGTGCGGTGCCCCCGGCAGGGTAGACTCCCTGTCCCTCGAGAAATCGGCCGGTTCGAGCCACTCCTCAAGTGAAAAGTACGAACGCGAAAAGCGGTGGGATTGCAGAAAAAGACATCGCGCGGATCTTACGCGATCCGCGCGATGGGTGGTTGCCGAGGGATTCTGCGTCAGTTATGGGAACGGGCCGGGTCCGAGGGGCGCCCGCTCAGTAGGAGCGGTCCTCCTCCTCCTCGTCTTCCTCCTCGCCTTCCTCGTCGGAGTCGGCGATGCCGCGTTCCTCTTCGTACTCCAGCATGAAATACTCCCGAAACGGATCGACCAGATCGTTGAACGCCTTGTGGGGCGAAGCGACACCGTATTCCCGCAGCTTGTCGCAGATCTCCCCGATGAGAGCGTCCATGCGAGCCGAGAGATTGGTCTCTGCGATGAGACGGTCGACGATATCCTTGTCCTGGTCGTTCGGGCTCATGGATGTGGCTCCTTCCAGGTGGCGCCCAGGGTGGTCGTGGAAGCCCGGGATTGCACCCTATTATACCAAACCCAAACGCGACGCGCCGGTTCTGTGAATCCCCGCCCGGCGCCCCGCGACGGGCGAAATACGGCCCGCCCGTAAATTTCGCCAAATCAATGCGTTGTGGGCTCG